>JACRAG010000405.1 GCA_016213455.1 Anaerolineae bacterium
CTGGAAAAGAAATAACCCACCCTTCACAAAGAAGCCCGGCATCTCACGATGCCGGGTCTTTTTTTATTATTTTTCAAGCTTGTTTTTCTTCCTCGCCGGCAGGAGCCAGCCAGTACTTGCCTCCACCGCGCTCGCGCCGAAGGTACCCCAGGTCGACCAGGTCTCTCCGCAGGCTGACAAAATCTTCCGCATAAACCGCCTTGAGCACCGCGTTGACCTCGGCTTCGCTATACAGCCGGTCGGCTTCAAACAACGTCGCCAGCCAGCGCAGGATCACCAGGGTCTTTTTGTGCTTGGAGGGCAAACGCGTCAACTGCCTGCCGGAGGTGTACTCGCGCAGCACCTGCTGGTCCTCGGCGTCCCACCCCAACGCGGCAATCCACTGATCGTCCGTTTCGACCGGCTCAGCCTTGGGCAGCGGCTGTTCAATCACCGCCGCCTGCTTCTTGAAGCGCGCCAACCCGCTTTCATTGATGCGGTAAAAACGCTGGTTGCCTGCCATGCGCAGGGTCACCAGACCGGCTTCGCGCAGGCGGGTCAGATGATGCGAGACGGTCGGCTCACCCAGATTGACCCGTTCTGCCAGGTCTGTCACCGTGCGCTCGCCGTCATGCAGCAGGCGCAGAATATCCAGGCGGCTCTCTTCCGCCAGGGCTTTCATCATATGCAGCAGGGATACATCCTGAAACTGTGTCATACTTTCCTCACTTCACTACAAATTCGATATACATCAAATTAGATAATAATCAATATTTGACGTCCTGTCAAGACCCAATTTCATCAACCCGCTTCAATGAGGCCCGGTGATCCCCCGTCAACAAAAACCCCGCCGTTATGGCGGGGTTGGTTATCGAGAAGGGATGCGGGGCTTCAAGCAAGCAAACGCGCAGTCAGCGTCATGGGTACGCTGGAAAGCGCCACCGAAACCGGGCAAGCCTTCTTGACGGTCTCGGCGATCTCCTGGAACTGCGCGTCCGCCAGTCCGGGCACAAGCGCCTCCGTCTCCAGGTGGATCTTGGTGATCGTGTTCTTGCCGTCCACCAGTTCGATGGTCACATTGGCGACCGTGTGAATGCTGGTGGGGGTGAAACCCGCGCGAGTCAGGGATCCGCTGAGCGCCATGGAATAACAACCGGCATGCGCCGCGCCAAGCAGTTCTTCGGGGTTGGTACCCGCGCCGTTTTCAAACCGGGAGGAAAAACTGTAAGCGCCCTCAAATGCGCCGCCGCTGAGTTTTACCGTACCGTTGCCCTCCTTGAGGGTGCCTTTCCAGACCGCTTCTGCTTTACGAACAGGCATCTTAACACTCCTTTGTGTGTCGAATCAATTGATTTACAGATATTGTAAATCTTCTTGCGTCACAAAGGCAAATTTTCATCCAGCCTTACGGTTCAATCCGGGCGAATACGGTCAAGGTGCCACCGCTGCCCGGCGCCGTCACCAGCAGCTGGTATTCTCCAGACTCCAGCGCCAGCCCGGTCGGGTTGACGGTCGATTGCCCGGTCGCAAAGTCAGGGCTGTCCACGCTCAGGAAGGTTTGCTCGGCGCCATCCGGTCCAACCAGCGTAATGCGCAACGGACCGGAACGGACATCCAGGAGTACCATATACAGGCTGGCGCTGGCTGGACGCTCCAGCGTAAAGGTGTAAACAGCTTCCCGATCATAGGCGCGCGCACCCAGATCCAGTTGAGCAGTTTGAGAATAGCCATCCGGCGCTGAGACGGCAGCATTCCCCGCCGCCAGGCTGATCCCCGCCGCGGCAGCGCCCACCAACCCGCCAATCACCAGCATGGCGATCAGGGCGCCGCGCGCCTGTGCCATGGTCAGCGTGGTGAGCGTTTGCCGGTAAGCCACCAACCCGCGCCACCCACCCAGGCTGGCAACCAACAACGCCCAACCGCCCAGGTAAACCAGCACAGCCGCCAGCGACAGCAGCACCGGTGGCACAGCGGTGATACTTAGGAAACGGGTCGAGTCGTCCGAAACCACCTGTCCGCCCAGCGCCACCAGCGGCAGGATGATCCAGGCCAACAGGGTGTTAATGGTGATCATGGTGATGGCGATTTTCACCAATCCCAGGGCTGCGCTGCCGCGCCGGAAGCTGACCAGCGCCAAGAGCGTCCACAGCAGCAACGGCAGCGACACCCCCGCGGCGGAGATGACCGCCTGCTGCGCGCGAGAAAAGTCACCCGAATAATGCACGTGTGCGGAGAAATCCAGGAAATTGATGTTGAACCCGGTCAGCGTGCCGCCGAACAGCGCAACCGCCAGGGCGTGCCCGCCCTCATGCGCAAAGGTGTACACCAGCAGGCAGAAGATCAGCGTCACCACCACCAGCGCGATGGCCGGCCAGGCCGGTGTTTGCTTCTTTGAATCAATCGTATTCATCCGGTCATTCCTTACCCGTTCGTATTGGAACAAGCTTACCACAGCCCCCGGCCTGCACAATCTATACAAAATACCCGGCGGGAAATGACGTCCATCCTGTCTTGAAATTTGAATGTGGTTTTAGGTTTATCAAGTATTACCTGATTTCACGAGAAAGAATCCAAAATTTGGTGAAACACCGCGTGAAATTCTATAAGAGAAATATTATGGCCCAAGGATACCGGCGCAATCCATAAGATCGAATGCTTTGCTAACAATCTCACATCCAAAGCCGGTTCATATCAATGACCTAAACATACCAATAGGAATGGGATTTTCGACCTGGTTGATTGTGAACTGGTGGTTGAGCATGCACCAACCAACCAATATGAATTGGACACTATCCAAACCATGCTCTGTGATTACCTCATCGGACCGTCACCACTTTGGGGTGAAATGATTGGCCAAACACCTCGATCTTTGAATCCATACTAAAATGAATTGTATTGAACCGTCGATAATACCATCACAGTAAAGGATCATTGCATGAAAAACAAAACCAGATGGGTCTGTTGTTTTCTACTATGCTTGTTTCTGACGGCCTGTGCAGGACAACAGGACACTGGAAAAGACACCGCCATAGCAGAAACCCTGACCCAGACCGCTGCTGTGCCGCAGACACCTCTTGAGGAGCAACCAACTACCACGCCATCCGTTGCCTTGCCTGTTCTAGACAGCGCAGCCCGGGTTGAGTTCCAGCCCAACACCAACACCTGGTACACCAATGGTGATCTCGAGGCGGGGGCTGTGCAGCCGTTTGCGCTGGCGGGGTTGGCTGGTCAGCAGGTGACCGTCTGGTTGTCCACCACACCCGCTTCAGAGGCAGCCAATCTCTACGCCGGTCTGGCGATCACCGGCGCCGATGGACAGTCCTTCTTGATGAGCCCCGAACAATATTGGAGCACCGTCCTGCCTGTAACCCAGGATTACCGGATCGAAGTCCGCAGCCTGGGTCAGCAGGCCATCACCTACCAGATTGTGGTCAAGAAATCGCCGACAACGATTGACCCGGCCCTGGGCGAGATGTACGAGCTTTTCCCCGAAACCGTCTGCCAGGATCTTCGATTGGTAGCCTCGGAGGCGCTGAGCGTAGAGTTTGCTGCCCAAACCAGGGCGCCTTTCTTCGATGCGTTGGGCGGCGAGGCCGGGCAAGGCTGCCACCTGGGCGTCGGCGGCAATGGGACGCAATTCAACAGCCCACAGGATGTGATCACCATCCTGGCTGGTTCAGTGGGCGCAGGCTGGACAGAACAACCCGCTTACCAGGCCGATGGCCCCACCGGAGCCTCGACAGCCCTGGCGCGCGATATGGCTTTGATGTTGATCTCTGCCAACTGGCAGCCTGAGATCGGCGCGACTTGCCCCGCCGACCGCCCCATTTCAGAGTGCAGCCTCACCCCGGAACAAAAAATTTACACCATCGATATTGATATCGCCGTGTACAAAGCCGATTTCTCGCTGGATGGTCACTGGGAGAATGCTGAGACCAACTTCAACCTGGATTTATACCAGGACTGGAAAAGCATCTATGGCACCCACACGGTCGTGGCCAATGGTGGCAGCAAAATCGACTCAATGGATGTCTCGATCAATGGCATTCTTCAGGGAAAGGTTGTTAATCTGCAGTTCCAGAGCTCCTTCACCGCTGATCCATGCACAGCTCAAATCACCTACATCGATGTCAACACGATCCAGTGGAAAATTATCGACCCGCCAGATGGCGAGTATTACCTGCCAATGGAAGCCACGCTGACACGCAAGTAAAAAAAATCCCCCTTCGACAGCCCCTGGTAGTTTGCCAGGGGCGTTTTTATGAATTGGAACAAGCTTGCCACAACCCCCGGCAGGAAATGACATCCTTCCTGTCCTGAAACCGGTACAGGAGTTCCTCCCTGACGGATGAAACCTGAGGGTACTTTTTTACGTTAAGCATTCATGAGGCGGACTTGCGCCTCGATCCAGGCATGGATGATGGGAGACCAACCGCGTGATGGGCGCCGAGTTGTGGGATTATTTTCGCGAACTGCTCGCCATCGTTCAGGGTGTGCTGCAGTTAAACCCGGAGGTATTCATCCGGGCATTTTCCTATCCAGGCGCCATGCCCGAGCTGACCCTGGCAGTGGTGTTCATCGCCGGTCTCTCGGTGATGTTGGGCCAATGCGTGGTGTTGATCGCCAACCGGGTCAGCAGAACGCGCTTCTGGGCCAGCATCCTGTTGGGGGTGATCCGTTATGTGCTGGACGTGTTGATCATGTCCACGCTTTTCTGGCTGATCGCCAACCTGATCAGCCGCCAGCATTTCCTTTTTCTGCAAACCGTACGGGTCATCTGCCTAGCGTATGCACCCTATTGGCTGGGATTTCTGGTGTTGATGCCCTACCTGGGGCTGCTGGTGGACCGCCTGCTCAAGCTCTACTTCTTCCTGACCCTGCTGGTGGCAGCCCAGGCCATCCTGCAGGTGGGTTTTTGGTCGGGGGTGCTCATCTCATCCAGCGCTTTCGGCGTCCTGGCGCTGGTGGACCTGCTGGTAGGCCACCCGCTGACTCACCTGGTGGACCACGCCGTCTTCCGGGTCAGCGGCGCTCATGACCAGCGCAGCGCGCAGGAAATCTACGCCGAATTTGCCAGCCAGATCACGGAGCCATAAAGCATGCTCTGGCTGTTTTCACAAATCCTCGCGTTAATCGGCCTGGGCCTGCTGCTGGTGACCATCGCCGCCTTGCTTGCCCCGTTTGAGTCGCTGGGCTGGTGGGCCGGCTGGTCGGGTAAAAAAGTGGACCCGGAAGAGCTGCTGGAAGTCAACAAGGTCGTCCCGCCGCCGCCCCCCGAGAAGATCAAACCGTATTATGTGGTTTACCTTTCCGGCATCGGGGTGGCTTCCGCAGACGGGCTGGCGCCGGAAGAGGTGGATTTTTTGGACGAGGTGCGCCGCCAGATGCCGGAGGCGGAATTGATCGAGGATGTCTTCCCCTACTCCGTGACCAACAATCCGCTCACCGGACAGCGCACGCTGCGCCGCTTGTGGCGCTGGGCGCGCAAATTCCAAATCCAATACGGTGAAACCATCATCTCGATGGTGCTGATCAACCTGCGCAACTTCCTGCAGGTGTTCGTCTCCTCCGACCCGCGCTACGGACCGCTCTACAGCCTGGGCGTGGCCGAAGAGATTGGACGCGCGCTGGTGCGGCACAATTACCCGCTGGGGACGCGCACCCCGGTTTTCATCATCGGTTTCAGCGGCGGCGGGCAGGTCGGCATGGGGGTTGCGCCCTACCTCAACCCGCTCATCGGCGGGCCGGTGCATCTGATCAGCATCGGGGGGTTTCTCAGCGACGACCCCGGCGTGCAGCAGCTGCATCACCTGCTGCATCTGTATGGGCATCGCGACCGGCTGCAGGCCGTGTCCGCCATCCTGTGGAACGGCCGCTGGCCGATCAACTTCCATTCGCCCTGGAACCGTATGCGCTCCAGTGGGCGCATCACCTTTCGCGACCTGGGACCCATCGACCACCGCGGCAGCGGCGGCTATTTCGACCAGTTTAGTCTGCTAAAAAACGGGATGAGCTTCTGCGAACACACCGCGCGGGAGACCTGCGCCTACATCCGGCAAGCCGCGGCAGAACACCCGCCGGTCGCCCTGGTCCAGCCCTGCCCCACCGCTCAAATCTCGCAGTGATCGCTGAAGCCTGCCGGCGGGACGCCTAAAGCCTGGATCAGGCGCGCCCAGTAATTCACCTGGGCCGCGGTGCTGGCCAGAATGACGATTTCGCGCTCATTGAAATGCTGCTTGAGTTCTTCGATGAAAGCAGCCGGAAAGAGCAGCGGCGTCTGTGAGATCAAACGGGCATACTGCAGCGCCAGGCGCTCGCGCAGCGAAAAACTGGGCACGTCATTCGCATCTTTGCGCCCCTGCAGCGCCATCAATTCCTCTTGAGTCAGCGCTTGCTCATACTGGAAGCTGTTCATGTCGATGCAAAACGCGCAGGCCGCCGCATAGGAAGCCTGAATGCGCACAATCTTCAACATGCGTTCGTCCAGCAGGCCGTCGTGATGCGCCACCAGCGCTTCCAGCACGCCCGAGCCAACCGCGGCGCGCGGGTACCAGGCCAACAGGCGCGGCGGGAGCAGGTCCTTGCCGGTTACCCGCCGGGCAACCCACAATCCAATGCGTAAGTAAAACGGAATCTTAACGGGCGGATCGATGAATGCGCTCATAGGCTCCTTTTGATGCCGGCAGCATGTTCACTCACCAACCCGGCGGATTGGCAAACACATCCGCCCACGGCAGGCGGTAGGTAAAGATCACCAGTTCGGAGAGCATCACCACAAACAGCAGCACAATCGCCCAGCGCAGCCCCGGGCTGGATTCGGCTGACTCCAGGGCGCGCTCAACGATGAATGAGACGCTGGACGCCGCTACCAGGGAAAGATTGGCGGCTACAATTTCCACCGTCAGGTTGGTGAAGCGCCCGAAATAAGCCGGGCCGGTGTAGAAAAACACCATCACCAGAAAAGGCAGCAGCACGGCAGTGAACAGGCGCGGGAAGAGGAAGCGCGCCGGCTGCGCCAGCCTGCCGCGCAGCAGCAGCCCCTCACCCAGGCTGACCAGCAGGCTGCTGAAAAATGCAATTTTCATGTGCTGGTAGGTCGATTCGTCCGTGCCGCTGAAGAGTGTGGTCACCGCATTCGGGAACCAATCATAGGCATAGTGCAGGAACAGGAAGACCACCTGCACCGCCAACACTTTGATCAGAATCCGCTTCCAGGATTGAGGCATAACACCACCCGTTGTAAAGAGACCGCCGGTAAAATCGCGCATGTTGCGATGATTGTAGCATGGCATGACATCCGCACGCCTCATTGTTCAGCCTTTTAAAGCCAGGAGGCCGGTTGCCCGGCCTCTTGGGATCATTCGGATAAATATCCCGGTTTACTGCTCCGCGGTCACCTTGAGCAGCACCGCGCGCACCGCCACCCGCTGCAGGTAAGAGCCGTCTTTCTCGTTGAAGCCCTTGCAGGTCAGCAGCGTCAGCCAGACATAGCCGTCATTCGACAGCACGGACAGATCATCCGGCTGGATCAAACGGTTCTGGCGCACTTCGTACTGGTAGCGGTAGCCGCCGGCGTGCACGATGATCACATCGCCCCATTTGAGGCGGCCCAGGTGGATAAACGGCCCGGCTTTGCCGTCCGGGGTGGTCGCATGCCCGGTGATGCCCGTGGTACCCACCACGCCGGGGAAAGCCGTCCCAGCCAGATAACCCGCCTGGTCGTCCAGCCAGGTCAAATCCCAGCCGTCCGCGGTGAGGGGAACCCCCACCACCGGCATGCTCAGCCCGAGCGCCGGAATCTCCAGGGTAATGCCGTCCAGCTGTTGGTAACCCTTGTCAGCCGGTTGAGCCGGCAGCGTGGTCACCACGCCCGGCGCGAAGCCGGTGTTGGGCAGTTCTTCAGGTTCGCGGATCCTCACACTGCTTTCGGCCACATAATCGTTGACCGAGTCGCCCGGCACGTACCCGCGATAGCCGCCTTCCTGGTTGTACGGATTGGACGGATCGATCGGCAGGCTGGTCCAGTAGGCAGCGGCGGCGTTGGTGCTGTTCTTTTCCGAGAGGAAAATCGCCTGGTAAGTCACCTCGGCCGTATCGGTCAGGCCGAATACGGGCCAGGTCACGGTCAGCAGCGGCGCGCCCGAGTCGTTGGCGACCCCACCCGCCGGGCCGCTGACGATGCGCAGCGAACCGGGCACATAGGTCAGGCCAACCGGCAGGCGGTCCTGAATGACTACATTGTATGCCGCGGCTGTGCTCTCCGGGGTATGCGCCACCGTCAGGGTGAAGGTGGCAACCTGTCCCACCGGCACAATCGGGTTTGCTGCGGTCTTGTCCAGCGCCAGTTCCGGCTCCACTACCTCCGCCGGCGTGGCGGATCCGCTCAAACCGCCGCCATCCCAGGCCCAGGAGACCACGTTGGCCAGGTCGTCGCGGCCGTTGATGTTTTCCGCCACGTTCAGCACCGCGGCTTCATAGGTCACGGTCAGCGTCACCGGCACCTCACCGGCATTGGTCACGTCGCCAAAGGTGAAGACCACCCGCCGTCCCTGGTCCGCGGCAGCAGCGCTGCCTGCCGGTTCGGCCGAAACCACCGGGTTGGTCGGGTCGGCGCACGCGTCGCTGAATCCGTTGGTCAGGTTGGTAGTCAGGCTGCCCGCATCGATCGAGACACAGCCGTCAAAGGCCAGGCCGCGCATCATCACGTCCGTCGCGGTCAGGTCGTTCATCGTTCCGGGCGGCACATCCAGCGTGATCACATAGGTGATGCGCTCGCCAATGGCAACCTGGTTTCCGCCTGTGTCAGCGTGGCTGGTGGACTGGAAGGTCTTGACCTGCGTGTCCGCGATTTCGTCACGGTCGGTATCGCTGTCGGTCACCGGCGTACCACCGGTGTTGCTGCCGTCATCGGTGACCGCGACGAGGTTTTCCACATAAGAAAGACTCGGCTCGGCTGCCACCTTGACGGTCACATTGAAGGTGCGGTTGGCGCCGGCAGCCAGGTCGAACGCGGGCCAGGTGAGTACGCCGCCCGCCAGCGCCGGCGAACCGGTGGCGGAAACGAAGCTCACCACGCCGGGCAGGGTATCTGTCAACACGATGCCGGTGGCGTTCTGGTTGCCGGTATTGGTCACGGTGATCAGGTAAGTCAGGGTTGAATCCGGGCCGACGATGCTCAGGCTGTCGGTCTTGGTCACGGTCAACTGCGGGGCTGCATCCAGCGGCGTGGTGTCGCCGGAGGTGTTGTTATCCGGGTGAGGATCCAGCTCGGTTGACGTGATGGAAACGGTGTTGCTCAATTGCTCCACGCTCGCAGGCAGCGTGGCGTTCACCTGGAAGATGAAGTCCACTGTGGAAGTCGCCCCGGCAGCCAGCGCGCCGAACGCATACGTGAAGGACGAACCCGCGCACGTCCAGCCCGCCGGGCCGACCAGGGTGGTATAGGTGGGCAGGCTTTCGGTGAGGACCACGTTGGTCGCATCCAGGTTGCCGAGGTTGGCCAGGCTGAGCTGGTAGGTCACCTGCCCGCCGGGCACAGCCGTCACGCCGCCGTCCGTCTTGGCGATGGACAGATCCACGCCGGTGTAATTAATCGTCAGGCTGTCCTGCACCGCATAATCGTTCAGCGTGCCGCCCGGGCCATCGGCGCCGGTGCGTTCGCCGGCAATCGCGCCCGCCAGCGAAGTCCAGGTTACTGCCACAGTGTTGGTCAGGTTGCTGCCGACCGTCACAGACGCGCCCACCGTCACATCATAGGTGAACACCGCCTGCTGGCCCAAAGGCAGGTCGCCCTGCAGCGTGATCACGCCGGTCGCCGCGTTGTAGTTGCTCGTCCAGCCGGCAGGGGCGTTGATGTTGCTGGCAGTCAGGCCAGCCGGCAGGGTATCCGTCAGCACCACATCAAAGGCATCCGCGGTGCTGGTCGCCGCCGGATTGTCCAGCGTCAGGGTGTAGGTCAGGGTCTGACCAGGGTTGACCACGGCTGCCGGGGCGGTCTTGTCAATCGTCAGCACCGGTTCGGTCACCGTCACATCCACCGGACCGGCGGAAACAATCGGTCCTGTGGCAACCTGCAGCGTGGCTGAATTGTCCAGCACGGTGCCGTCCTGGTTGGCGGTCTCATTGACCACCACCGCATTCACCAGCACGACAAAATTATTGTTATCCGGGTTGTTGTCAGCCGCCGGCTGCACCAAGGCAAACAACACGGCGAAATCGCCGCCCGATCCGCCCGGCGCGGTGACTGCCGGGGCCGGGTCGATGCTGCCGTTGAACGGCTGCGTCAACCCATACCCGCTGGTCTCCACGCTGTAGCTGAGGTAGCTCAACCCGGCGGGCAGCGCGTCCGCCACGTTGACGTTGGCGCTCAGACCTTCCGGCAGGCCCACGTTCAGCGCGTAGGTGACGGTTTCACCCACCACCGGCGCCGCGTCCACCGGAGCCACCAGGTACTTGGTCAGCGTGTAGCTGCTGGAGCCAAAGGATGCCCCGTCAAAGGTCAGGTAATTATTGAGCAGGTCTTCGATCAGGCCCTGGCGTTCATCCACATTCGCGCCCGGCATGGATGTCCAGGACAGGTTGGCGGTGTTGTCCAGCGTGCTGCCCGGCGTGAGCGAGACCACCAGTTGAGCCTGGTATTCCACCACCAGGGTGGCGCCCAACGGCAGAGCCGCGACATCCAGGTTCAATTGGTTCAGCGCATCCGAGCTGTTGTTCGTGACACCCGTGTTGGGCGTTACGGTAATGCTGCCCTCTTGCAAATCAAGCGAGGCCGGCAGCGTGTCAACCACTACCAAATCATAGGCATTGGCGGTGCTGACGGGGTTGTGGCTGATGGTCAACCGGTAGGTCACCAGGTCGCCCGCATCCGGCGCAGCCGGAATGGCGATGATATCTTTGACGATCTGCAGCCCCGGCTCGATCAAGGTTACCACGCGGGTGTCCGTTACGTTCTTCGGGTTTTCCTGCGCATCTAAATAGTTCAATACGACGTTATTGTCGCGTATCTGCCCATCCTGGTTGGGATCGATATTCTCCACCACCGCCTGGTACTGGATGACCACCGGCACGGCGCTGATGACAGCGTCGCCAAAATCCCAGGTCAGCATCCCGACTGTTTCGCTGAAGGCCGGCGCGCTGATCGTCCCGCTGGTGATGGTCTGTGAACCGGGCACATAGCGCAGACCTGCCTGAAGCGTGTCGACGATTTGTGCGAGGCGCAGTGTGCCCAACGGCGCATTCAGGGTCAGGGTGTAGGTGACGGCCTGGCCGATGGTGGGGGTAGTCGTGTCCACCGTCTTGGTCAGGGTGGCGGCGCCGGTCGAGAAGACCGCGTCATCGTCGTCCAGGTCGGTGTCCACCGTGCGGGGCGTATCATCATAGAAGCGCCCGCTGGCGTCGTCACCTGAGTACCAGTCGGCGTCGATCAGGTTGGTGTGCGTGCCGTCCAGGTGCACAGCAGGCTGCACCACCGCCGTATAAACGCACTCCACGAATCCGCCCACAGCGATATCCCACGGGCCATCGAAGAGCAGCGTGCCGCTGCCGGGTGTCACCGAAGTGGAAACGTCGGTGCCAGCCTGGTCCTTGCAAGAGGTCACGGCGATGAAACCGGAATGGGTGCCCTGCGCCAGCGCGTCCAGCGCGCTCACATCATAAGCAATGCTGTCGCCGGTGTTGGTGAAGCGCGCCGTGTAGGTCAGGGTGTCGCCGGCGTTAACCCCACGGGTGGGGTTGACCGTTTTGACGGTCACAATGCGCGGCTCGACCACGGTGATGGACTGCGAACCGCCGGGCAACGTGGTGTCGCCTGCGCCCAGGCCGGGTTTGTAGATCAGGCTGGCCGAGTTGATCAGCACGGCGCCGATCTGGTTGGCGCTCACGTCCAGCAGTTGCAGGGTCACGTTGACGGTGAAGGTGTTGGCAGCCGGGTCCACCGGGGTGGTCACGTCGCCAAAGTCGAGGGTCACGTCATCGCCGTTAACCGGAGCAGCCGGCGAAACCAGCGGCGGGTTATTGGTCAGCAGCATGCCGGTGGAGATGTTGGCCATCTCGGCGCGCACAAACTGCATGCCGGCGGGCACCGCATCCACCACGCGCACGGCGCGGGTGAGGCCCTCGGGCAGGGTGACCAGGATGGGATAGGTCACCTCGCTGCCCACCGCCACACCGGTCGATGCCGGCGCCTGCTTGACGATGGACGGAGCAGACAGAGTCAGCGGAGCAGAAGCTGAGCTGGTGTAATTGTTTACGCCGGTCGTTCCAATGCGCTCACCGGTCGCATCCCCCGGTGCGCCAGGCGCCGTCGAACCGGTGGGGTTGGAAGCCGTGCCATTTGTTCCAGGCAGGCTGGTATAGGTCAGGTTACCCGTGTTGGGCAGCGTGTAACCCGCCGGCAGGCTGGATACCAGCTGCGCCTGAATGGTGATGGAAATGGTTTTTCCGGGGTCCAGGCAGGAGGCGTTTACGCTGACCGTCTGGGCGGAAACCGTAGAGCTCAAGTCAAAATCGGTCGTGCCGGCGCTGTTGCCCACGCACACGGTGGCGGGGTTGGCCGGGTCGCCCTGCGTGGAGCTCAACCCGGTGACGTTGATGTTGGTCAAATTGCTGTCCAACACATCCGTCACCACCAGGTTGTGACCGGTGGCGCAGTTGTTGGCCGAA
>JACRAG010000413.1 GCA_016213455.1 Anaerolineae bacterium
CCTTACCGTTCTTCTATACTTCCTTGCCATGGTAAGCGGTGGTTATCGAATAGGGCGTAAGGGGCTAATTGCTGCAAGGACTTTGAGATTTGACATGAATTTCCTTATGAGTATTTAGAATTTTTTACCTCACCAAATATCCTTTCGCCTAATGGCGAGTTGATTTTAATGCCATCTGATCAGGGAGTTTGTGTGATTAATGTTTCTACAGGGAAACAAACATGTTTCGATCTTAAAAACGCGGAACAGATAAAGTCATTCGATTGGTCTCCTAATGGTAATAAAGTCGCAATTGTTGCCAGTTCCACTAACCACCCGGATGAGTTATTTTTATTAACGTGTATGGATATGGGTGTTCAGGAGATCAATGATTTGACGGCTATCAATATAGATTATATTAATTGGCGATGAATGGAAGGAGCGGGTCAACAAGCCAACTTGTAACCCGGTTCAGGCAGACGGCGCCAGCAGTGGGTGATTAGCGCAATTAAAGCCACTCGCTACCCAGATGTGGAAAAATACATGTTCGCCGGCGCTCACCATTTCGCCGTGCAAAAGTTGACGACCTCGAGCGACGTGGCTTACAATCTCCGCGCCAATCACCTGGGCTCCACCACCACACTTAGAGCGGATGGCAGTATCCTGGACAGACGGCCCGACGCTCTTAAGTGAGGAGCCGGCGGGTGACCAATCCGCCGGCTCCATATCTAGGAGGAGATAAGTTCTGGGTTATATGCGGTAGCAAGCCGCCAGGTGCCCGCCGCCTTTATCCTGCAGGGGTGGGTGGACCTGTTCACGGCAGCTCTCCACCGCCAGCGGACAGCGCTCATAAAAGCGGCAGTACGGTGGCGGGTTGATCGGGCGGCTGATGCTGCCTTTGATCTCCGGGCTGTCGCGGTGGACGAAAGGATCCGGCACCGGCACCGCGGAAATGAGCGCGCGTGTGTAGGGGTGCAGCGGAGCCAGCAGCACCTCTTCGGTGTCACCCTGCTCCACAATCTTGCCCATGTACATCACCGCGATATGCTGGCTGGTATAACGCGCGACCGCCAGGTCATGCGTGATATAGAGATAGCTCAACCCCATAAACTCAGCCAGTTCGTTCATCAGGTTCATCACCCCCGTGCGCACCGACACATCCAGCATCGAGGTCGGCTCGTCGGCGATGACAAAGTCGGGGTTGACCACCAGCGCGCGGGCAATCGCCACACGCTGGCGCTGCCCGCCCGAAAGCTCGTGCGGGAAGCGGAACAGGAAGCTACTGGCAGGCGTCAGGCCCACCCGTTCCAGCAGGAAAGCCACGCGCGTCTCGCGATCCGCCAGGGTGCCTTCCCCCTGCACCAGCAGCGGTTCAGCCACCGTGTCGAAGATGGTCAGGCGCGGGTTGAGCGACTCATACGGGTCTTGAAAGATCATCTGCACCCGGCGGCGGAAATCTTTGATGGCCTTGCCGCGCGTACTCACCTCGTCCATCTGCCCGGATGGCCCGCGCAGGAAGATACTGCCGCCCGTCGGGCGCATCAGGTTGACCAGCAGTTTGCCGGTGGTGGTTTTGCCGCAGCCAGACTCGCCGACCAGCGCCAGCGATTGGCCCTCATGGATCGTGAAGCTGATCCCATCCACGGCGTGAATGAAGCTCTTGGGTTTGCGCAGCATCGACCCGCCCACCGGGAAATGCATCGCCAGGTTCTCAACTTTGACCAACGGAATAGCGACGGTCATTGGCGCACCTCCACAGGATTCCAGCAGGCCACCTGGTGCCGTTCGCCAACCGATTGCATCGGCGGCGTAAACTGGCGGCATTGATCCAATACGCGCGGGCAGCGCGGATGGAAGCGGCATCCCGTCGGCGGGAAAAGCAGGTCCGGCGGCTCACCCCCCAGGGCAGTCAGGCGCGTGCGCGGCCCGTGGATGGATGGGAAGGCCGACATGAGCGCCAGGGTGTAGGGATGCGCCGGGGTGTGGAAGATGGCTGCCGATGGAGCCAGTTCCACCAACCGCCCGGCATACATCACGCCGATGCGCTCCGCGACCTCGGCGATCACGGCAATATCGTGCGAAATGTAAATCATACTCATGTTGAGCAGGCTTTGCACCCGGCGCAGCTCGCGCAGCACCTGGTCCTGTACAATCACATCCAGCGCGGTGGTCGGCTCGTCGGCGATGATGAGCGCCGGGCTGCAGTCCAGGGCCATGGCGATCACAGCGCGCTGGCGCATGCCGCCGCTGAACTCATGCGGGTAGCGGTCGGCCATCTTGGGGTCAATCCCCACCATCTGGAACAACTGGGTCACGCGCGCGCGCGCCACACTCGGCTCAATGCCGGGCTGGTGGCGGTAAATCGCCTCCAGAATCTGGTCCGATACGGTAAAAACCGGGTCGAGGGCGTTCATCGCGGCCTGAAAGACCATCGAAACACGCGACCAGCGCGTATCGCGCACCTGCTGGTCGGTCATGGTCAGCAAATCTGCGCCTTCGATGAGGATTTGTCCGCGCTCAACGACGGCGTTCTCGGGCAGCAGGCGCAGCAGCGCCATGGCCAGCGAGGTTTTTCCACACCCCGACTCGCCCACCAGGCCGAGGCTCTCGCCCTGGCGCAGGTCAAAGGAAACCGCGTCGATGGCCGAAACCATGCCCCGGCGGGTCTTGTAATTCATGGTCAGATCTCGAACAGAAAGCAGCGCCTGTGCGGTCATGGGTCCTCCTCAGCGCTGGCGCAGACGCGGGTTGACCACCGCATCCAGAGCGCGCCCTACCAGATAAAAAGCCGAGCAAAGCAGCGTAATTGACAACCCGGCGGGGAAGATCAGGTACCAGTACTCCACGCTGCGCAGCATATACCCGGCAGCCTGGGTGGTGTAGATCATAATGCCCCAACTCACCCGGATGTTGAGCAGCCCGAAATAGGACAGGGAAGCCTCGGTGAAGATGGCGCTGGTCACGGTAAACATCATATTCAGGAAAGCCAACGGCATCAGGTTGGGGACGATGTGATAAAAGATCACATGCCGGTGACTGCCGCCTGCCACGCGCGCCGCTTCGATGTAGGGCTTGACCATGATGGTCAGGGCCTGGGCTTTGAAGATGATGGTCGTTCCGCCGAAGCCGGAAAGCAAACCGATCACCAGCGCCAGGGTCCACATATTCATGCGCACGAAAGAGCTCAACACCACCAGAAGGGCGATGAACGGCAGAATGTTGATCAGGTCAGCCGCGCGCATGAAGAGTGAATCGACCCAACCGCCAAAGTAAGCTGCGATGGCCCCGATGGAGGTGGCGATGGTGACGGTCAACAGGGCTGCCAGCAGCCCGAGCACAAACTCATTGCGCGTCGAATACATCAACTGGCTGAGGATGTCGCGCCCCATCGGGTCGGTGCCCAGCCAATGCTGCGAGGAAGGCGGCGAAGGATTGACCATCACCGCCGGGTCATACCCGGTGAAGGGGTCGTAAACCTGCGGGTTCCACACGGTTTGCATCAAAATGGGGTGGGCCGCAGCCAGCAGAGCGTAGAACAGGATAATCGCCAGGCCAATCAGACCGATTTTATTCTCGGCAAAGATGGCCCAGTTATCGGTAAAAGATTTCCAGTTGTTGCGCATGCGCACCAACCAGATGGAACCGGGCGTAACCGGCGTGTTACCAGCAATTGCGGTCATGGCAGCCTCCAGGCCGTGCGTCAAAACACCAGGCACCTATCCGAAAATTAGTAAACATTGCCCATCCCCCCTCCCCCTTCCCGTGGGAAG
>JACRAG010000414.1 GCA_016213455.1 Anaerolineae bacterium
CTTGCTGCTGGAAGTTATTCGACCGGAAGAAACCCGCCGATATATTAAAAATATTTTCGAGAATTTCAACATCTACCGCTTGATCTACGAGCAAAAACCTTAAACAGCAAGGCGGAGCCGGGTGGCTCCGCCTTGGTTTTATCCCAATTGCACAGGTTTATAAAACCAGGCGCATCGGTTCTTCGATAAATTTGGCCAGCGCCTGCATGAACTGAGCAGCTTCAGCGCCATCTGTCACACGGTGATCCGCTGAAATGGTCATGCGCATACGCGTACCTATTCGCAGCGTATCCCCGTCCACCACCGGCATCTTCTGTGCGGAACCCACAGCCAAAATGGCTGCTTCCGGCGGGTTGATGATGGCGATGAACTCTTCTACATCGTACATACCCAGGTTGCTGATCGAGAAAGTTGATCCTTCCACATCTTCCGGGCGAACTTTACCAGACCGGGCACGACCTGCCATATCGCGTACTTCCCGCGAGATCACACGCAGGGGTTTCTGGTCCGCGTCCCGGCAGGCAATCGTCAACAATCCGCCCTCGACAGCCACTGCCACACCGACATTCACATGCCCATGCCGGACCAATTCGTTGCCCGAGATGGACGCGTTGATGTTGGGGAACTGACGCAGGGCCAACGCAACCGCCTTCACAATAAAATCATTCACCGTCAGCTTCTGATCATCTGGCAGCAGTTGATTCAACTCACTGCGCAACGCGAGCAGCGGTTCGGCATTGTAATTATGGGTCACATAGAAATGCGGCACCGATTGCTTGGATTCGACCAGACGCCGTCCGATCGCAGACCGCAGCCGGTTCAACGGGATATGTTGGTCGGCAGGGATCTCACCACCGGTCCAGACCGGCTCCACCGGCACGGCAGCCGCGGCAACTGGTTGAACAATCGCCGGCTCCGGTGAAGGCGCGGGGACTGCAGCCAGCGCAGCCTCAATGTCCTTGCGAACCACACGTCCGCCCGGACCGCTGCCTTTCAGAGTCGCCAGGTTGATGCGTTTTTCCTGTGCCATGCGTCGCGCCAGCGGCGAGGCTTTGACACGTCCATCGCCTGAAGCTGCACTCTCAACCACCGCGCTTGGAGATGGCGCAGCCTCAGAGACCGGCGCCGCCTCTTTTTTGACCGGTTCAACAGCCGGCGTCGACACCGGCGCATCTTCCACCTTCTCGCCAGGCGCAGCGATGATCACAATCGGTGTGCCGATCGGGACGATGCTGCCCTGCTCGACCAGGTGTTTGTATACCACACCAGACAAAGGCGCTTCCACCTCCACCGTGGCCTTATCGGTCTCGATTTCAGCCAGCACCTGCCCTTTTTCAACGGCATCACCCTCAACACGCACCCAGCGCACCAGCGTGCCCTCTTGCATGTCAAAGCCGGGTTTGGGCATGGAAACGGTTTCAGCCATTCAATACCTCCTTCACGCCCGCGATCACCGTATCCACGTTGGGGAGCGCAGACTGTTCCAGCGCGCGATTATACGGCAGCGGAACCTCCGTTTGAGCAATCCGCTTGATTGGAGCATCGGCATAATCAAATGCCTGCTCATACAGGCGGGCAGCCACTTCAGAGCCGACTCCATAGGATTTCCAGCCCTCTTCCACGATCACAGCACGATTGGTTTTCTTAAAGGACTCTACGACGGGATCCATATCCAGTGGTCGCAGCGAGCGCAGGTCAACAATCTCAACGTCAATCCCATCTTTAGCAAGTTGATCTGCTGCTTTCAAAGAGACTTCCAACATTTTACTGTAGGTTACCAGGGTAATATCCCGGCCTGGGCGCTGCACAGTCGATTTGCCAATCGGCACCACATAATCGCCATCCGGCACTTCTCCGCGCATCTGGTAAAGCGTGGCGTGCTCAATAAACATCACCGGGTCGTCACTGCGAATAGCCGCTTTCAGCAGCCCCTTGGCGTCTGCCGGCGTGCCCGGAGCAACGACCTTCAGGCCCGGAAAATGAGCAAATATGGCATCGGGAGTCTGAGAATGGGTGGCGCCCAACTGGCGTCCGCCCCCGCCTACAGCCCGGATGACCATCGGCAGCACCATTTGCCCATTGAACATGTAATGCATCTTGGCAGCCTGGTTGACGATGTGATCAAAAGCCGAAAACGCAAAGTTGATCGTCATCAATTCAGCCACCGGGCGCAGCCCGGTCAACGCCGCACCGATTGCCCCGCCGATGATGGCGGTCTCCGCAATGGGTGTATCCCGCACGCGGTCGCCGCCAAAGTGATCATAGAACCCCTTGGTCACCGCGTAGGTGCCACCCCAAACGCCCACTTCTTCCCCGAGGATGAAAACCTTGGGGTCTTTTTCCATCTCCTCCCATAACGCCTGGGAGATCGCTTCACGCATTGTAATTCTGGCCATGGTACCCTCGGTTATTCCTCGACGTAAACGTGTGTGTACAATTCCTCAGGCGCTGGATCCGGGCTGGCTTCAGCAAACGCCACCGCATCTGCCACAACCGCTTCCGCCTCATCGTCCTGGAAATCCAATTCCGCGCTCGTGGCGATGCCCTGATCGAGGATATATTTCCGGTAAATTCCGATCGGATCGTTTTCCTGCCAATGATGTACTTCATCTGCCTTGCGGTAGCGCTCCGGGTCGCCCATGGAGTGCCCGCGGAAACGATAGGTCAGGATCTCCAGCATCATCGGCCCGCTCCCGGAACGGATCTTTTCGATCATCTCGGCCGCTTTGGCGCGCACTGCCATCAAATCCATACCGTCCACCCGTTCAGCCGGCATGCCGTAACCGGATGCCTTCTGTGAAATTTCCGACACAGCAGAAGCGCGGTCCACTGCGGTGCCCATGCCGTATTGGTTGTTCTCACACACCCACAAGACTGGCAGGTTCCAAACCTTGGACATGTTGATGGCTTCGTGGAAATAACCGATATTGGTCGCCCCATCACCGAACATGCACAGAGTCACAGCCTTATTTCCGCTGTACTGATCGCCCAGAGCCAGCCCGGTCGCGATGGGCAAGTGCGCGCCTACAATGGCATGTCCACCCCAGAAGTTCTTGTTCACATCGGCGAGGTGCATCGAGCCGCCCTTTCCGCCTGAACATCCGGTCGCCTTGCCGAGCAGTTCCGCCAAAACTTCGCGTGCGGATAATCCGCAATTAATCGCCACGCCATGATCTCGATATGCCGTAATTACACGATCTTCTGGGCGTCGAACCGATATCAAACCGGTCGATACTGCTTCCTGACCGATGTAAAGGTGCAAGAAACCGCCGATCTTCCCTTGCTGGTAAAGTTCGGCGGATTTTTCCTCCAGGCGGCGAATCACCACCATTTCCTGGTAGAGCTTAAGGTGCTCCGATTTATCCATGAATTCCTCCCGATGTAAGCCTATCGAAGAGACCATATTTGTCTTCTTTACGCGAGATTATATCAGAATCAGGCCGGCTGTCAAAAGTTTGTACAATATGGCACAGATGTCACATTGCCTTGAAAAATGCAGGCAAACCGCAAACCGCTCTCAAAGTCTGCCACAACCAGAAACTGGCTCAATTCACCGGCAACCGGCTGCGGTCCCATGAAATTTTCCAGGTCATCCGATATGGAAAGCGCGTACGGACCTTGCGCCCCATCCAGAAAACCCTGAACGGTTCTCAAGGATGCCGGCAGCTCATCCGACGAAGATTTCAACCGGTTCTCAAGAATCAAACGGTTGACCAGGTGGAAACCATCGCGCTGATCGCGGTTATAAATAGAAAACGCGCCCAGGCCAACAATTACCAGCGTAACCAGGACCGGAATAAAAACCTTTCTAGCCCACAATTCAGGCTGATCTGCAGGTATATGCTGCGCATTCACCCCAAGGCGGATCAACCAGGATGCGGGCATCATCAAGACCGCGGTTGGCAGAAAGGTGTACATAAAGCCAAACATGGCCGTCAAGAACAGGTCCGTGACTGTGGCGCTTCGAAACAAAGCGCTTGTCGTAAGGAATAACGCATATGACACCCCGCCCAGTGCAACCCCCAACCAGAAGGATTTGGGGATGGTGCAAACCAGTCCCATGGCTGCACCAGCCAAAATGTAGGTAAGAATGTAATCAAATACGGCACCACCCTGGGGCGGTTTAAGTGGTATTCCCGGCATCAACATCCAATTAAATGCCATCGTGCAGTAGGAATACACCAGGCCAATCCAACCGCCAAAAATGACGCCCAGCAAGAGATCTTTGGTGCGAGTTTCCATATTAACAATTATAGTGCCTGTACAACAAAATTTCGCATCCGGTCTTTCCATTTGTAGACCCAACACGGATACCGGATTGATGCGGATCAATAGAAAGACCTGGCATCAGGCCGAAGC
>JACRAG010000415.1 GCA_016213455.1 Anaerolineae bacterium
CAGCCTGCGCTGCCCGATCATGATCACCGACCTGCGCACCGCCGAAATGGTCAAATACGCGTCGAACGCCTTCCTGGCGACGCGGATCTCCTTCATCAACGAGATCGCCAATATCTGCGAAGAATTGGGCGCAGACGTGCGCGAAGTGGCGCGCGGCATGGGCCTTGACAAGCGCATTGGCCCATCCTTCCTGGATGCCGGCCTGGGTTGGGGTGGAAGCTGCTTCCCCAAGGACGTGAAAGCCCTGGCGCACATGGCCATTTTGCACGGCACACAGCCTCAACTTCTGCAGGCTGTCATGGACATCAATCGCAACCAGCGCCGCCGGGTGGTGGTCAAACTTCGCCGCGCCCTGGGCAAGCTGGATCAGAAGGTCATCGGCGTACTCGGCCTCTCCTTCAAACCCAACACGGACGACATCCGTGAAGCTCCTTCGCTGGAAGTGATCCACCTGCTGGAAAACGAAGGCGCCACTATCAAAGCCTATGACCCGCAAGCCATGCCGCATGCCGTCACCATGCTGCCGCGCGTGATCCTGCAGCCCACACCCTACGATGTGGCGAAAGATGCCGACGCGCTGGTGCTGGCGACCGAATGGAACGAGTTCAAACAGCTTGACTTCCACCGTATCAAAGAAGTCATGCGCACCCCGGTGATTCTGGACGCACGCAACCTGTGGGATGCCGACCAATTACGCTCCCTGGGGTTCACCTATTTCAGCATCGGAAGACCCGGCACAAACAACGCCTGATTGATATAATGTTGATGTATAATGACGGGGCAGTCTCGTGATGAGCTGCCCCAAATCCTTTGTTCTTTCTCATTACCGCCCTATTTTATCCATTACGACAACTGAATCCGGCACCCTGATCTGCACAATCGCACTCGGAGGATTTTTTGGACCCGCTGTATATGGACACTGGTACCGAATTTCAACATTCCCAAAAACCAAAGGCCATCCTGGTCAAGCTGGATCTGAGCGGAAGAATCACCGAAGCTCCAGCCGAGTTTTTGGCCTGTTTTCATCAAGACGCTCTCGAACTGCGCGGCACTGCATTCCTGGATTTGCTGGATGAAACCATCCGGTCTGATTTCCGAAAAGCATTGTTACATGCCATCACCCATGCCGAACCGGTGGAGTTTCCTTATCTCTATTCGCTTCCCCCGTGCGATTACCATATCACCATCGAGCCCCAACTCATCCAGGGGCTGCCGGCTTCGTTGAACCTGTTGTTGAGCACACGCGATATCATCGAAAATATCCCGGAAAATCTTAAACAATTTCTATATCGAATGCGCGCAGGGATTCACGATAGTGAAGATGTGATCTTTCTCATGGATGTACAGGGAACCCTCCTGTACATTACCCCTGCGGTGCGAAAATTTTATTTGCAGCCCGAACAAATGCAGACCTACCACCATTGGATTGATCCAAACGATCTGGATGCCGTGCACAAAACATTTCAGGCTGTCCTGGCTGGATCCGTGCAGGTCGTCGAATGCCGGCTGCATGCCTCCAACGGAGAACGACCGCTCGTTCGCATCCATTTTTATCCAATCCTGATAAACGGACAAATCATCGGCGTTCAGGGATTAATTAATCCTTCGGTATCTTCAACGCATTACATGGGTTTGATGGAAAGGCGCGCCGCCCAACTCAGTCTGTTGAACAAAATCGGCGAGACGTTATCCTCAACATTGAATATCGATCAGGCCCTGACGTACGCAGTTGAGACCATTCAAAAAAACTTTGGTTTCTTCCATGTTGCCATGTTTTTACCCCAACCGGACAACCAGCGCTTGCGCATGGCTGTGCGCTCTGGCGCCCTGGCGCATATTCTGCCCGATAATCACGCCATAGAAATGGGTCAGGGCGTGGTTGGATGGGTGGCAGCCAACCGTCAGACGCTGCTGGTCAATGATACGAACCTGGATCCGCGCTACCTCAACTTCTACCCTGACCGCATCCCCACACGCGCCGAAATTGCCGTGCCTGTGCTCGCGGGTAACGAATTAATCGGCATCATGGACGTGCAAAGCCCCATTGTGAACGCATTCGAAGCCCACGATCTGCAGATGTTGGAGGCGATCGCACATCAACTCTCCTTATCCATCCAGAACGCCCGCCTGGTGGACCAGCTGCAGATCCGGTTGGAAAAACAGGAACACGCCGAATATCTGATGCGAATCCAGCGTGATTTACTGCTCAACCTCAGTGAAAAGTTGAATATCCATGAAGCCCTGTCTTCCATTCTGGACTCCTTGAGCAGTGACAAGGAAATCGACAGCGGCGCCATTTACCTGGCTGACAATCAAACCGGATATCGATTGGCTGCCCATCGTGGATTTTCCGACCGTTTCATCTCCCAGGGCATTTACCTGGCGCCAGATTCACCCCAAGCCCTCACAGCCGCGGCTGGGTCCAACGTCTACCTGCGTGTTGATGATCTCCCCGATGGCCCGGAGATACCGACCGATTTATTAAGAAAAGAAGGCCTGCGATACCTGTGCATTTTGCCCGTTGCCCATCAGGGAAAATCCATTGCCATCCTGGTATTGGCATCCCATGGGAAAATTTATTTTTCCGAAGTATTTCGCGATATTCTGGAAGCAATCGCCTCACAACTCGGCGCATCCATCATGCGGATCCAGGCGGAAAATGCCCTGGCTGAGAGCGAAGCCCGCAGCGCCGCCATGCTGCAAGCCATCCCTGATATCATTTTTGTGATCGATAAGAATGGTCGCTATGTTGCCAGCAAAATATACCCCGGCGACAGCCTGTCCGATCCAGACCATAGCCTTGCGGGCAAATATATCAGCGACCTCTTCTCCCAAGAAGAAACGCAACGAGCGCTTGAGAATATCCACGAGGCGCTCCAATCGGGCAAGACCCGCCAGTATGAATACACGATCATGGTTGGAAATCCGCCGGCATTGCACCACTATGAATCCCGCATCCAGGCCATCAACCATGAATTGGTGATTGCCTTTGTCAGGGATGTCACCGATGCGGTGGAGGCTCGAAAGGAACTGGAAAAGCGCGAACAGCGTTTCCGTGGTTTGTTTGAGAACAACCGGGATGCCATATTCCTGATCAATCTGGACGGTCACTACTCACTTGCCAACCAGCAGGCCCTGGATCTGTTGGGGTATTCTCAGGATGAAATCTCCCACCTCACGGTATTCGACATCATTGATCCAAGAGAGATACCGGACGCACAACAACGCTTCGCTGACCTGCATGCCGGAAAAATATTGCCACTCTATGAACGCACCTACCGTCATAAGCATGGCGAGCTAATCCCCTGTGAAATCAACACCTCCATGGTGTACGACAAAGATGGCAAACCCCTGCATATTCAAAGCCTTCTGCGGGATATCCGCGACAGGAAACAGTCAGACCAGATAAAATCGCTGATTTCAAGAAATGAAAAAACCATTCTATCGATCATCGATCTATACCTGGAAACCGCCAGCCTGAAGACATTTATACAAGAATTTCTCCAATTATTGGGGAAAGCCATTGAATCCAGAAGCATTTCTTTTTACAAAACGGATCCAGCAGGAAATTTGCAGTGGACCGGAAGCTGGCAAGACCAGCACAATTCACTGACGACCGGCCTTACACAGGATGTGGATCAAATCATCCAAACCAAAAGCCGATGGATGAGCGGTGAAACGGTCATCGTGCCATCCGACAATCCGGAAATACCAACTCAAACGGTGATCGTTCCCTTCAAATTTCAGTCCAAATTGTACGGCCTGATCATAGTGGAGATGAAGCAGAAGTCTGATGAACAACTCAAGCAAGATCTGGCACTGCTCAACACGATTGCGCATATGATTGCGCGTTGGTATCAACGTTATTCCGATCCATCCAACTTGTCTCTTTTTGATTTATAATATTTGCATCGCTAATCTCATGCGGAGGCTATCCCGATGGAAATTACCCATACGCAATACAAACACTGTGACCTGGTGAAGGTTAAAGGCCGTATTGACAGCTATACTGCGCCCCAGTTGGCTGAGACCTTCAACAAAATCACCGATGACGGCCGGTTTAAAATTGCCCTGGAAATGAGTGAACTGGACTTTATGTCCAGCGCCGGGTTGCGTGCGCTCATCAACACCCAGAAAGTTTGCAAACGCTACAACCGCGGCGAGCTGGTGTTGGTTGCCATCCCCGGCAACATCCACGCGGCGTTGGATCTGGCAGGGTTCATTCCTCTGTTCAAGATCTTCGACGACGTGCTCTCCGCCGTCGGCAATTTTTGATCGTGCAGTGACCCCATTCGTGGTTACCCGATCCTTTCCGGGACGCTACGACAGCCTGGCTCAGATTGGCGAATTTATTCGCGGGATAACCGACAAAGCTGGGCTGAACAATTTCGCCGCCTACACAGTTGAGATGGCGGTGGATGAAGCCTGTTCCAATATCATTGAACATGCCTACGGTGCAGAGGATCAAGGACCAATCACCTGCACCTGCAAAGTCAACACCAAAGGCCTGACCATCATCCTTGAGGATCGTGGTCGGCCTTTTGATCCTGAGCTGGTCAGCGAGCCGGATGTTACCGGCGAACTGGAAGACAGGCCATCGCATGGATTGGGGCTCTTCTTCATCCGGCAATGGATGGATGAAGTTGAGTTCGAATTTGAAAGCGGCAACGGTAACCGTTTGACCCTGTACAAGAAACGCACCACCGCTTCCACAAAATCCACCAGGCAGAAATGACCCTGTTGTCGTCTCCAGGCGTTCCGGTTGAACCGGAGTGGAAACAATTTCTGCAGCTTGAAGAGCAGCTTGTCCGCAAGGCGGATACGCCTTCACAATGCCTTGCGGTGGAGAAAACCGTTGTCCGGATTTTAGGGGGGACAGCCCAAATCTGGTTGGCCCGACCCTCCTATCCGCTGCCGGGCGACCCGGAGATGGAGCTTCTGCCGGTGGCACAGGCGCCGGACCTGGTGCACCGCGCTCATCTCGAAAAAGAATCCTATTTCTCAGACGCTGAAAATCAGCCTTCCACTCAGCCAGCCAGCCCAACCTGGCAGGCTGCACTGGTTTTGAACACAAACGAGACGTTTCTGGGCGTACTGTACCATGAACGCTCCCCTGAACAGCCCTATCAAACCGAAGAGATTGACCTGCTCACCGGTCTGGCAGCCCACGCAGCGCTGGCCTTTGAAATCTCGCGACAGGAAAAGGTTAAAAACTGGCGGCTGCAGCAGCTTGGTCTGGTCCGGCAGGTTAGCGCGCAGATTGCCAACCTGCTTAACATCGACCTGTTATGCAAACGCGTCACTGAATTGATCCAGGAGACTTTTCACTATTACTATGTCGCCATCTTCACCCTGGATGAAAATTCGTCCGGCGTGCAGTTCCGCTCCTCCGCTTCCCTGGATGACATCCAACCTTTTGAAACCGGTTTTTCGGTCCCGATTGGTGAAGGGCTGATCGGTTTTGCAGCTTCATCCGGTGAAATCGTCATTACCCGCGATGCACTGATTGACCCGCGCTTTCGCTATTATGACGCCCTTCCGGAAACCCTGTCGGAAGCCTGCTTTCCGCTCAAAATTGAACAACGTGTTTTAGGCGTGCTGGACTTGCAGTCCAATATGCTCGACGGTTTTCACGAGACTGACATCCTCGTACTCAGCTCGCTGGCTGACTCAATCGCTCTTGCCGTGCAAACGGCTCACCTCTACACAGACCTGGAGATGCGCGCCGGGCAGCTCTCCATCGTCGCGGAGTTCAGCCACATCCTCAACTCCATTCTGGAAATTGATGAGCTGCTTTCCGAAGTGGTCCAGTTCATTCAACGCCGTTTCGGTTTCCCGTATGTCAATATTTTCTCCGTACATTCCGGACGGCGGTTGGCGATTTACCAGGCAGGCAGCGGCGAACGCAGCGCAGCCATGGGCAACGAGCAGCTCAGTTATTCATTGGATGCGCCCACCGGCATCATCGCGCATGTAGCCCGCACAGGAGTTACCCTGCTGGCAAACGATGTCAGCCAGGAACCCCTCTACCTGCCCTCCCCCATGCCGCCACACGATACCCGCGCAGAATTGACCCTGCCCATCCAATATGGTGACGAAGTGCAGGCTGTGCTGGACATCCAGAGCAACGTGGTCAATGCCTTCAGCGAAAGCACCGTCTCACTTTTTGAGACCCTGGCATCCACCATCGCCGTGGCTTATCACAATGCCTCCCTGTATCGCTCGGAAAAATGGCGGCGGCAGGTGGCCGAAAGCTTCCGGGATATTGCCTACCAGATCTCCAACAATGTCGATCTGGAAAGCCTGTTGGATGCCATTCTGGATCGCCTGGAACGCAACCTGCCCTGCGACACTTCAGCCATCTGGCTGGTGGATCAGGTGGGCGAAGCCAGCAGCCTGCGTCTGGCAGCTGCCCGGGGTGTCGATTCGACCATGCTTAACCACGTGGTGGAAGAAAAACCGGATGTAGCCAATTCACTGCTGATGCTGGTGCAGCGTGAGGAACCTTTCATTCGCAACGCCAACGATGCTTTGGGCCCGTTGGGACATGCGCTCAACTATGACCCTGATTATTCCGCCCTGGTGGCGCCCATGCGCGCTGGGAACCAGGTGCTGGGCTTGCTGGTGCTGGCGCATCACACTTCCGGGCGCTACGGTTCCGAAGCATCCAGCATGACCGCGACCTTCGCCAGTTATGCAGCCGTCGCCATTCAAAACAACCGCCTGTTTCACGAATCACAGGAACAGGCCTGGGTGGCAACCATGCTGGTTCAGGTAGCCGAAGCAAGCCAGAGCGTATTGTCTGTGACTGATCTACTCGCCACCATGCTGCGCCTGACCCGCCTGCTGGTGGGCGTTCGCAAATGCGCCTTCCTGCTTCGCATGGAAGGCCAGCCATATTATGAATTAAAAGCCTGGTATGGTTTTGAGCCCAACAACGGCTCCCAGCATATTTTCCCCATCACCCTGCCCGGATTGGTGCGCCTGGAACAGGAACGCAGTTTGATTATGCTGGAAGACCCCGCGATGGAGATTGGTCTCCCCGAAGCCGCATTATCCGGTTACACGCTGCACACCCTGCTGCCGTTGCTGCTGCGCGGCGAGGTCACCGGGGCATTTTTGGTGGCGGCCCAGCTGGACGGTTTCAGCATCAATCCACCGCGACCGGACCCCAAATCCTCAGCCATCCTGCAGGGCATCGCCCACCAAACCTCGGTCACCGTGGAAAACTTGCGCCTGCTGGAAGCGCGCCAGGAGGAAGCCTACGTCACGGCTGCTCTGCTGCAGGTCGCCCAGGCGGTCGTTTCGGCCAATGAGCTTCCTGAAGTGCTCGACAATATCGTCCACCTGCTCCCCATTCTGGTTGGCATCGATGTCTGTCTGGTTTACCGCTGGGACGAAGACCTGCAAGTATTCCGTCCCACCAATGCCCACGGCGAAAACCGCCGCCAGGAGCGCTTCCTGCTCGACAATCCCTATCTGCCCGGCGAGCATCACCTGCTGGACGCCGTGCTCAATACAGCAGCTGCGCACATCTGCTCCATGCCGCAGGAAGGCCTGCCCGCCGAGGATTGGCCCCTGCTGCCCTGCGAACCGCTGGACAGCTACGATCTCACCATCCACTCCACTGACCAGGACTGGCTGTTGGGCTTCCCACTCACCGTGCAAGCCAACGTGAAAGGTGTGTTTGTTGTGCGCGAGCGCAGCGCCTCTCCGGCATTCCGCGAACGGCGGCTGGAAATCCTCACCGGAATCGCACAGCAAACCAGTCTTGCCCTGCAAAACGATCTGGTCAAGCGCGAGATGGTGCAAAATGAGCGCATCGAACGTGAGATTCAACTGGCCCGGCAAATTCAAGAGACCTTCCTGCCTGAACGCCTGCCTTCCTACTCCGGCTGGGAAATCGACATCCGCTGGCAAACCGCGCGCCAGGTGGGCGGCGACTTTTATGACGTGTTCCCCCTCGACAATAACCGTGTGGGGCTGGTGGTGGCGGATGTGTCCGACAAAGGCCTGCCGGCTGCGTTGTACATGACCGTGGCGCGCACACTCATCCGCGCCAGCGTGCGCGACCATGCCGAACCTGCCCGTGTGCTTGAAGAAGTCA
>JACRAG010000416.1 GCA_016213455.1 Anaerolineae bacterium
CAAGACAGGCAATACTCAAAAGCGCTAACCCGCTTGTTCGACAGCATTTAACGGCATTTTCGGTTCATCAAGAAAGTGAGGAGGCTGGCATTGGACAAAGCAGTTAACCGAGGCCCCCTGGGGATTAAACACCGCTGGTGGGTTTTGCTGTTTATCGTTTTGAACATCATCCTGGTGTTCTTCGTGAAGCCGGTCCAGCCGCATATCCAGGTTGCGCCGGAAAAGGTCGGAGAACATCCGCTGTTCACCCTGCCGGTGATTGGGGATTTCTACCTGACCAACACGTTGATCATGCTCGTGCTGGTGATGTTGATCATCATTGGTCTGGCCTGGGCAGTCCGGCAGTCCGTACGCAGCGGCTCGATGGAACCCAAAGGAATCGCCGGGGCGATGGAAGCCTTGATCGAGGTGATCTACAACCTGACCGAGTCTTCCGCCGGTAAATACGCCAAAACCATCTTCCCGTGGTTCGCCACCATCCTGATCTTCGTATTGGTGGGCAACTTCATGAAGTTGACCCCCATCGTGGAGACCTTCGGCTTCATCCACGAAGCCAAAGAGGGTGGTCACGCGCTTCAGGAATTATGGCCTGGCGCATACAACATTCTTCCCGGTGAAGTCCACGAAGGCGAGAAGGGTTATCTGGTTACGCCATTCTTCCGCGGCATTCCGACCGACTTGAACTTTACGCTGGCGTTGGCTTTGATCTCGGTCTTCATGGTCCAGGTGGTGGGTGTGCGCGCGCAAGGCGCTCGATACTTCTTGAAATTCTTCAATGTGGTCAATTTGTTCAAGAAGCCCTTCTTTGGCGCGATGGACTTTCTGGTTGGTCTGTTGGAACTCATCTCTGAGTTCTCGAAAATTCTCTCGTTTACCTTCCGGTTGTTCGGAAACATGTTCGCCGGAGCGGTATTGCTCTTCCTGGTTGGATCGCTGATCCCGGTATTCTTGCAGTCCTTTGTGGTACTGTTTGAGGTATTTGTTGGCGCCATCCAGGCTTTTGTGTTCGGTATGTTGACCATGGTTTTCATGGCTCAGGCCACCCAGGGTCATGGCGATGAACATGCAGAAGAAGCCCATTAAGGGCTTCCATAAACGCAATAAAACGACATAGATACTCTTCAGGAGGAATGAAGGATGACTGGCGATATCGTTGAGGCTGCAAAGTTTATTGGGGCTGGCCTATCCATGATCGGAGCCCTGGGTGCTGGTGTAGGTATTGGGTTGAGTGTACAGGGCGCGCTGGAAGGCATGGCCCGCAACCCGGATACGTACGGTAACTTGCTCACCAACATGATTCTGGGCATTGCGTTCTCGGAAGCGATCGCGATTTACTGCCTGGTTATCGCCTTCTTGATGCTGTTCGTTCTGTAACAGCCAGACCAGAGGAGGACAACCTTGGAAGCCCTAGGTATTAACCTTGGATATTTGGTAGTTTATATCTGCTCCTTCGCGATTGTTTTCATCGTGCTGCGGGCATGGGTTTACGTCCCATTGACCGGCATGTTGGAAAAACGACGAGCGTCGATCGCCCAGGGTCTTGAAGATGCGCGTATCGCAGCTGAAGCACGCTCGAATGCCGAAAAAGAGGCCGATCGCATTCTTGGCGAAGCACAGGCAAAAGCCGCAGACATGCTGCGAGAGGCATCAGATCGCGCGGAGAAGTTGGAAGCTGAACTGCGTGCGCAATCTGAGGCGGAGATCGCCAAGGCGCGTGGTTTATCCATGGCAGAGTTGGAAGGCGAGCGTAACCGCATGCTGGCTGAACTGCGCAGCCAGGTGGGGGCGCTGGCGATAGCCGCTGCGCAGAAATTGATTGGCGAGAGCCTGGACGAAAAACGCCAGCATGCGCTGCTTTCCGAGTTCTTCTCGGGTGTCAAAGGTGGACAGGTGGTCGTTCTCGATGATGCAGTTCGTCTGAGCGGACAGATGGCTGAAGTGACCAGTGCCCTTCCTTTGACTGCATCCGAACAGGAAACGGTTAAAAATGATGTGCTCAGCAAGCTGGGTGATTCGGCGACGATCAGTTTCCGGGTTGATCCTGCCATTCTGGGTGGGCTTGTGGTGCGTGTAGGCGATCGCATTGTGGATGGCTCCGTCGCCGGGCGACTGGAAAATCTACGCCAAAATCTGCGCTAACCTGGATGGATTGTGGTTTAGAATAAAAACGCTCCCTTTCCGGGAGCGTTTTTTTCATGGTATAACTGACTTCAGAGGTATAGGAATGACAGGATTTTTACCAAAAACCCTGAAAATGTTGGTTGAGGATCTTCCGATCCATTACTCGGTCGGGGACCAACTTTCCCATATTAAAGTGACCGGGGTGGTGTACAACCACCGCGAATTACAACCCGGCAACATCTTTGTCGCCGTCAAAGGCCAAAAGGTGGACGGGCATGATTTTATCCCTCAGGCGGTGGAGCGCGGTGCCGTGGCTGTGGTGGGTGTGAGTGATGACGTGAATTTGCCGGTACCTTATATCAAGGTGGGCGACTCGCGAGAGGCCCTGGCTCACCTTTCTGCCCTTTTCCGCGGGTCGCCAGGACAGCAGATGACTGTGATTGGCGTGACCGGTACAGATGGAAAAACTACCACATCCAACCTGCTTTACCAGATTTTGTTGACCGCGAACCTGCGCGCCGGGGTGATCTCCACAGTCAATGCCGTGCTGGGTGATGAGGTGATTGATACCGGTTTCCATGTGACCACCCCGGAAGCGCCTGAGGTGCAGCGATACCTGGCGCGTATGCATTCCGCCGGGTTGACGCATGTGGTGTTGGAGTCCACCTCGCATGGGCTGGAGCAGCATCGCGTTACCGGCTGCGACTTTGACATTGCCGTGGTGACCAATGTGACCCACGAACACCTGGATTTCCATGGGATTTATGAAGGGTATTTGCGAGCAAAGGGTAAGCTCTTTGAGATGCTGGCGGATACCCCTTTAAAATCATGTGGAAATCCTCGCCTTGGGGTTCTGAACCGCGACGATCAATCGTATGCTTATTTGAGCTCGATCACCCGCACAAGGCAGGTTTCCTATGGCATGAGCGCGGAAGCCGATATCCGCGCAGTCGATCTTCATTACGGGCCCGATACTTCGAGGTTTACTGTGGTGGGACCTGGGTTTACCCAGCCGGTGGAAACCAGCCTGGTAGGTCCTTACAATGTCTCCAACTGTTTGGCGGCTTTCTCTGCGGCGGTGATCGGGCTGGATCTATCCCCGGAGGTTGTTGCTAGCGGAATCCGGGCGTTGAATGGCGTGCCGGGTCGCATGGAGCGCATCAACATGGGGCAGCCGTTTATGGCGATTGTGGATTTTGCGCACACCCCCAATGCGCTGAAACAGGTCTTGTTGACTGCCAAACAGATGACTAGTGGGCGGGTGATCGCCGTTTTTGGTTCGGCTGGTTTGCGTGACCGGGAAAAGCGTCGATTGATGGCGGAAACGTCCGCGGATCTGGCGGATATCTCCATCCTTACCGCTGAGGATCCGCGCACGGAGTCATTAGAGGGTATCCTGGGCGAGATGGCTGGTGGAGCTGTTTCACACGGCGCAGAAATTGGTCGTACCTGCTATCTGATCCCCGACCGGGGAGATGCGCTGCGGACGGCAGTTGGCATGGCGAAGCCGGAGGATTTGGTGATTGCCTGTGGGAAAGGTCACGAGCAATCCATGTGCTTTGGCGAACAGGAGTATGCCTGGGATGACCGTACAGCCATGCGCGCCGCACTGGCAGACTTACTGGGTGTTGAAGGTCCTGGCATGCCTTATTTGCCAACCCGGAAAGGGTAGTC
>JACRAG010000409.1 GCA_016213455.1 Anaerolineae bacterium
CTGAAACCGCCACAGCGACAGCGACTTCAACCGCGACTGCCACAGCCACGGCAACGGCGACCGAGACCTCAACCGCCACCGCCACAGCAACACTGACTGCCACCGCTACGGGAACGCTGGTTCAGAACACCGGCACGCCCACGTTGACCGTCACACCGAGCACCACCAGCACGCGCACCACAGATAATGAGCGTACTCCCACCCCGACCGATCCCGGTGACGTAACGCCCACCTCTACCGGCACCTCCAACGAACGCACCCCCACGCCCACCCAACCTGGCGGCGTGATCATCCCCGTGACGGGTGGCGCACTGAACATTGACAGCACGCTGTTCATCTTCGCAGGCCTTTTCTTGATTGGCCTCGGTCTGGCGCTGAGCGCGATTACTCGCCGCTAAAACTGGTATTTCATGAAAGACAGCGTGGGCCCACGCTGTCTTTCACTTTAATGCAAGAGACACCATTTTACTCCGGGTCACCCACCTTGCAGGCTGGCAGCGCAGGTGTTATGCTATCCAAGGAGGATCCTGGCGTTCCGCCATGTCACAATTGGAAAACAAGAATCAATAACGGTAGAACCATGCTTCGAATATTGACAGTCGCATTGAAATGGATCTCGATCTCCGCCGGCGTCGTGCTGCTCATGTTTGGGTTGGCTGTCGCCCTGTTTGGAGTCCAATGGGTGGGAGAATACCTGCCAGACGTTGCCGCCCTGTTCGTCACAGTTGAAGCCAATCCACTCGAGGAATACTTGCTGGCTTCTGTGACGGAAATCACCACCGACGGAGGCTCCAGCGTATCGATTGACAATGAAGGCCGAATCACGCAGGATGGCGAAATTGTTCCATCAGAGATCGGGAAAGAACCAGCCGGACCACCACCGGACCGCATCGTCATTCCAGCCATCAAGCTGGATGCCCCGGTGGTGAAAGGCGGCACCTTGCGCTACCAAGTCGGCAACCGTGAGTTTGAGCAGTGGATTGTACCGGATGAATTTGCAGCCGGCTGGAATCCCAATTCTTACACGCCTGGCAGCGGAGAGAATGTGGTCCTGTACGGGCATAATAACGTGCATGGGGCGGTATTTAAATATCTGTATAAACTGGAGCCCGGTGACAGCATTTCTCTCTTTGTGGGCGACTCTGAACTGAGTTATGTTGTCGAGGAAGTGCAAAAGCTGCAGGAAAAAGACACCTCCGTGCAGCAGATGCTGGAAAACGCGCGCTGGATTGCCCCGACGGGTGATGAACGCCTGACGTTGGTCACCTGCTGGCCCCCCTTCCAGAGCACGCACCGTCTGATTGTGGTAGCCAAACCGCGCTAACACGCCTTAACTCAGATTTGAAACGGCAGCATGACCCCAAGGAAATCTACAATGACAAATTGGTTTCCGCGGGGGATTGGCGCAGCCTTTGCCTTCAGCGTATAATCCATTCATCACCAGATTGTATAAGGATGCCGTAAATGAGTGATGCCGTTGCGCAAGCGCCAATTGACCTCGATTCACCCAGCCTGTACCTGAACCGTGAACTCAGTCTCTTGGAATTTCAATGGCGCGTACTGGACGAAGCCCAGGACGAAACCAATCCGCTCCTGGAGAGGATCAAATTCCTGGCCATCGTCGGATCTAACCTGGAAGAATTCTTCATGGTACGCGTGGGTGGATTGCGCATGCAGCGCGATGCCGGTGTGACCGAGTTATCACCGGATGGCCTGACTCCGGCTCGCCAGCTTGCAGAGATACGCAAAGTGGCGCTCCAATTGATGGAAAAATCCGAGAATGTTTGGTATCACCTGCTCCAACCCAAATTGCGCGAAGAAGGCATCTTTGTGCTGGATTATTCAGAGCTCAGCCCCAAACAGCGGGAGAACGTCAACGGCTATTTTGACGAGGTGATTTACCCTGTTTTGACTCCGTTGGGCTTCGATCCCGGGCATCCCTTTCCACACATATCCAACCTCAGCCTTAACCTGGCAGTCATCTTGCGCGGCAAAGATGGCGTCAAGCGCTTTGCGCGCGTCAAAGTTCCGCCATCGCTGCCGCAACTGGTGCCCATCAAACGCTCCTCAGGCGGATCGCGCCGCGACGGCACTGTGCCGCGCCGCCACTATTTTGTGTTACTCAGCCAGGTGATCATGGCCAACCTGGCTGCGCTCTTCCCGGGCATGGAAATCCTGGAAGCCCACCGCTTCCATGTCACCCGCAATTCCGACATGGATATCCAGGAACTGGAAGCCCCCGATTTGCTGGATGAAATCGAAGAAAGCGTGCGTAAACGCCGCTTCGGCGCCGTGACTCGCCTGATGATTCATCGCGCCATGACTCCGGAAGTCAAAAAATTGTTGGTCGAGAACCTCAAAGTGGACCCCAATGATATTTACGCGCTGGACGGTCCGCTGTCACTGAGCAGCCTGATGGAATTGACCCGGATCGACCGTTATGACTTGAAAGACAAACCGTTTCTCGCTGCGGTGCCGGGCGCGCTGCGCGCCGTCGAACCGGGTGACGAGCCTGACATTTTCCAGTCCATCCGGCGCGGCAACATTCTGTTGCACCACCCCTATGATTCGTTTAACCCGGTGGTGGAGTTTATGCGCGCCGCTGCCCGAGACCCCAACGTATTGGCGATTAAACAAACCCTCTACCGGGTTGGCAAGAATTCTCCGGTGGTCAACGCCCTGCTGGAAGCCGCGCGCGAATATGGCAAACAGGTGGCAGTGCTGGTGGAACTGAAAGCCCGCTTTGACGAGGAAAGCAACATTAATTGGGCGCGCGCGCTGGAGCAGGAGGGCGTGCACGTCACCTACGGGCTATTGGGTTTGAAGACTCACTCCAAAATCGCCTTAGTGGTGCGCAAAGAGGGGGATCACATTCGCCGCTATGTACACCTTGCCACCGGCAATTACAACCATGTCACCGCCAATCTTTATGAAGACATCGGCATGTTCACCTGTGACGAGGAGATCGGCGCAGACGCCAGCGACCTGTTCAACTACCTGACTGGCTATTCCTACCGCGACAGCTACCGTAAATTGCTGGTTGCCCCGGTCAATCTGCGCCAGCGCTTTGAACAGTTGATTCGCCAGGAGATCGAGCACCAGCGCAGCGGCAACGGCGGCTACCTGCTCTTTAAGATGAATGCATTGGTCGATAAGCCCATGATCCGGCTGCTGTATGAGGCATCACAAGCCGGTGTGAAAGTTGACCTGATCGTGCGCGGCATTTGCTGCCTGCGCCCCGGCATTCCAGGTCTGAGTGACAATATTCGCGTCATCAGTGTGGTAGGGCGCTTCCTGGAACACAGCCGGATTTACTACTTCCAGAACGCCGGCAAGGAAATTGTTTTGATGGGCAGCGCCGACCTGATGCCGCGCAATCTGAACCAGCGCGTCGAGGTGCTCTTTCCGGTTGAAGACCCCGGTATCATTCGCAACGTGCGTAAAGATATCCTGCAGCCGTACCTAGAAAACCCGAACAAAGCCCGCCAGATGAATCCCGACGGCTCCTACCGTCGCCTGACCCCGCCAGAACAGGACGCCATGAGCGTTCAGGAAATGTTCATTGCCCGCCGGAGAAGCCTCCCCGAATGATCATCTGCGAAGGCTGGGATTCGGCCAAACTTGAAGAGCCTGTGTGGGGCGGGCTGACCGCCTGCCAATTTCCGGGTGCAAGCCGTCGCGCGCCATTCCGTAATGATCGGCAAATCCAGGCATAACGAACCCAATGCAGCCGCCGAATGACCGCGCTGTCCTCGAATGGGTCATCCAATCCCTCGCCGAAGGTCGTCAGCCTGGTGAAATTGAGGCTGAACTGGTAGAGCGCTTTGGCATGGACCGTCACCTGGCGGAAGTGCTGGTACAGCAGGTGGAAAGCAGAGATGCACGCGAGATTGAACTGCGCCGCAACCCGCTGTTGATGTTTTTCAGCGGCATCGCCCTGGTGGGTGGCACACTGCTGTTGGTGATGGGACTCTCCCAGGCGATCCCGCGTATTGCCGCAGCAATCACAGCCGGGCAGTCCTTCGCATCTATGGCGGAAACATCTTATCTCGCCATTCTGCAAATCCTTATCGGGCTGGGGTTGATTGCTGCCGGGGCTGCCGCGCTCAAAAAACCGCGTGGATGTTGAGAAGAAAATAATGCCGGTGCGCAATCCGGCGAGGTTCGACCTTACCGTCCGCCCCAATTCACCCACTCCACATCTTGCATGCGATCAAAGCGC
>JACRAG010000418.1 GCA_016213455.1 Anaerolineae bacterium
CTTGATGGCTGCGCAAAAATTCTTGAGCAGGTCGACAGGTCAGCCCACCAGCCATCCTTTGCGCATCGCCTGCCAGAGGTTGCTGCCGAACGGGTGCGGCTTCTGCTGCACAAGCGCGACCTGCTTGCGGCTGAGAAACTGGCAAACCTGTACCAACTTCACCTCAGCCAGGCCAGGGTTTACCTGGCGCAAGGAAATATCGCACCGGCACAGGCCTTGCTGGAAGGTTATCTCCAGCAGGTCGAGGCAAAAGGCTGGCAGGCGGAGCGGCTCAAGGCTTTGGTCCTTCTGGCGCTGGTCTATCATGCAAACAATAATAAAGATGGGGCCATGCAGGCACTGGGTAAAGCACTTGCGCTGGCTGAGCTGGGCGGGTTCATCAGGATCTTTGTCGACGAAGGGCCGCCAATGATGCAATGTCTGGCGGATGCGGCGGTTCTGGGAATCATGCCAGACTATCTCGGCAAGATACGTTCTGCTTTTGATGCGGAACACCGAAAGATGGAAGTCCCATCTCACCGGCTTCATGTTGCCACCCTGATCGAGCCATTGAGCCAGCGCGAGCTGGAAATTTTGCGACTCGTTGCCCAGGGGCTCTCAAACCGTGAAATCAGCGAGCGGCTTTTCCTCGCCTTGATTACAGTCAAAGTGCACAACCAAAAAATCTTTGGAAAATTGCAGGCCAGGAACCGCACCGAAGCCGTCGCCCGGGCGCGCGAACTGGGTCTTTTGTAGCCCAGACTTCGGCAGGCTGCGAAACCCGGAGGGAGCCATTCGCTCTCCAGCCGCCGATCGGACTTCGCCCGTCCCGTCATTGCAAGACTATACCCCCAACTATACTTTCGTATCTATCATTCAACACCGCAGAATGGATATACTCCCTGTACACAGTGGGATTGTGGCACAGACTGGATGAAACTGCCATCCCAGGTACAGGAAATGACTGAACCACGCGATCTAAAGAAGCAACCGGGAAAACCCACCGTCTATCAGATCAGGATCGAAGGCCGGCTGAGTCCGGATTGGGCTGACTGGCTTGAAGGACTGACCATCACAATGGCAGATAACGGGGATACCCTTTTCACCGGCCCCGTCGTTGACCAGGCTGCGCTGTTTGGACTGCTGAAAAAAGTCCGCGATTTAGGCATCCCCCTGGTTTCGGTCAACCCTGCCGCATCTACATTGACGGATGCTTCGGATGGCGAAGGGTGATGCGGGACCGGCGTTGGGAGGATGACCGCGAGCGCAGGTCGGCAGATCAATCGTTATACTTGAGGAGGCGATGATATGGCAATGGGTACCGACAAAACATCTTCACTTGTCGTTTCAAGAGTCGCCGGGGTGACGTTTCTTTTCTATATTATCGCCGGCATCACCAGTATGGCGCTTGGCAGCCAGGCGCAGGCAGCCGACTTGCTGTTGCTGCTGCAATCCTTTTCGGCGCTTGTCCTGGGGGTAACCCTTTATGCGCTCACGCGTGGGCAGGGACACGTTCTCGCCTTGTTTGCCCTCACCTGTCGGGTTGCAGAAGCCATCCAATATGGAGAGAGCGCGATCTACTTCACGGTGGGCAGCCTCATTTTCTCGTGGCTGCTCCTGCGCGGACGGTTGATTCCTGTCCTGCTGGCATGGCTTGGCGTGATTGCTTCAGCCCTGCTGGTCATCATCCAGCCTTTGCAGCTGGTTGGATGGTTTGGCGGATCCATGTCCTGGGCGTCCTCCATCACCTGGCTGGTGTGGCTGCCCATGCTGATCTTTGAGGTGGCGCTGGCGCTGTGGCTCATCGTCAAAGGGATCCATCTCGAACCGTTGGACCAAAGCGTTCTCGAACCGGCTTGATGAACCCCACACACCCCAGGGATCGGGCTTCGTTTGCCAGACAGCTCCCGGGTAACGGTGCGGGACAAATAATAACCATTTTCACCCTGTGGAGGTAAGGAATGAACCAAAACGATTTTTTGATCCAGGCTGATGAATTGCTGCAGAGAATCGGCGATGAAAAAATTCGCATCTACGATGCGTCGATGAACGATGCTGCCTACAAACAAGAACATATCCCTGGCGCAGCTTTTTTTGATCACAACCGATTCACAGACCCTAAAAGCCCCTACATGGGCACCCTCCTGCCTGATGAGGCGCTGATCGATGAAATTGGGGCCATCGGCATCTCCAACGATGCGGAAGTCATCCTTTACGCATGCGGAATGCTGCCCTATGCCGTCCGCGCCTGGTGGGTGCTCCATTATGCGGGTCACCAAAACGTGCGTGTCCTGAACGGGGGAATGGATGCGTGGAAAAAAGTGGGAGGGACGACCGAGTCCGATATCCGCCTGTATCAGCCGTCTGTTTTTGAGGGACAGACCGACCCGACCCTGTTCGCCAGCAAGGAAGAAGTTCTTGCCGCCATTGACGCCCCCGATGTGGCAACGGTGGATGTGTTACCGCTGGTCAGCTACGAGGGCGCTCACATTCCTGGCTCCATTTGCCTGCCCTGCCTGGATTTGATGAGCACGATGGATTATTTCCTCCCGCTGGATCAGATCGCGACCCGCTTGAGCGAAGTATCCAAACATAAACGCATCATCACCTACTGCGGTGGTGGCATCGCCGCCGCGGTAAATGCCATGGCGCATGTCATGGTCGGTCACAAGAATACCGCCGTGTACAGCGGCTCGTTGTATGAATGGCTGGGGGAAGAAATGCCGGTGATTGGATCAGGCGAATGGGAAATCTGGAAGCTAAAATGACATGCTCAAGCACCAAGACAAGCCAGTTCATGGCGGCGCAATGTGCCTTGTCCATCTGCTCCACCCTTCTCATCTTGAAGGGTAAGCCATGAAAACCCAGGTCCGCGAAACATCGCCGCAGGTCTATGCGCGCATTGCCGGGCTGTTATATCTTCTCGTCATCACCGCGGGAATCATCTCCCAGATCTTCATCAGCGGGAAGATCATCATCGCGGGGGATGCCGCCGCCACTGCCGCGAATATGGCAAGCCACAACCTCTTGTACCAGTTGGGTTTCACCATCTATCTCATCGAAATGGCTTCACAGATCGCCATGATGGTCCTGATGTACATTTTGATGAAACCTGTAAACAGGAGCATCGCTTTGCTGGCGCTGTCGTTTGGATTGGTGGGGTGTGTGATCAA
>JACRAG010000419.1 GCA_016213455.1 Anaerolineae bacterium
ATCCAAACCGCGATGTTCAAAACCGGCAACGCCACCCCTTGTGGACGCATGATGCGCTTAAAGGCGGATGCTTCGCCGGGCTGACGCGCTGAAACCCGAAAACCGACCAATAACTCACCCTTCTCGGATAGCACCGATCGACCTGGACCCAAAAACAGACTGTGCATGGCAGCAGTCCGAGGCCCGGATTGTCCGGCTATTTCCACCGTGGCATCAAGCGCCAGCAGACCGATCATCCCATCCGCAGCCGGCAGGGCATGAGCCACATTGCCCCCCAACGTTGCCGAGTTGCGCACCTGCGGTCCGCCGATCAATCCACAGCCTTCGGCGACAGCCTGCGCGTGGCGCAACACCAGTGAAGACTGGCTGATTTCATTCACGGGCACACCTGCGCCGATGAACAACTGCTCATCGCGAAGTTCCAGGCAGCGCAGTTCCGCAACCCGGGTTATATCCACCAGTGTCGCCACCGGGGAGTGATGACCTTGTTGCATTTCAAGCAGCAGGTCAGTCCCGCCAGCCACCAGGCAGGCAGGTTGCTCTGCAGTGTGCAGGGCGTCAACAGCATCTTGGATTGATTCGGCGATGTGGTAATTCTTCCAGAGGCTCATAAGATCGGCGGCTCCTTTTTCCGGCGGCACTTTTCGACGGACTCAATGGTCCGACGCCGGCGCAAAAATCACCCGATTAATACGCCGACCGCCGATCGAATGATTGGAATTTACCCATTATAATACAGCCCATGCTACGGTCAACGAAGAACCTCTCTGCAGCCATGTTTCTAATCTTGGCGATCTGCTTATCTGGCTGCTCGATCGGCAGCATTCCGCTGGTCAGTTATTTTGTCCCGCCTACAGCAACAGCTACCGCCACCCCAACCCTCACCCCCACAGCGACTCTCACGCCATCGCCAACAGCCACAGCGACCGCCACGCCTACACCTACCGACACGCCGACCATAACACCCACCCCCACACCGGTATACGTTCAGGTCGGTCCAGGCACGGTTGACATTCCAGTCTTGTTGTACCACCACATCGTTCTGGAGAATCCCAATGGCAGCCGGTATGTCGTCACGCTGGATCAATTTACCAAGCAAATGCAGTGGCTGGAAGATAATGGATACCACACCATCACAGTCGAAGAATTGACCCGGGCGGTCGATTACGGGACATTGTTACCGGAGAAACCGGTCGTGATTACGTTTGATGATGGCAACCTGGATGTGTATCAACGCGCCTTCCCGGTGATGAACCAGCACAACTTCAAAGCCACGATGTACCTGATTGGCACGGCGATTGGTTCTGACGATCACGTTACCGCAGCGATGATTCAAGAAATGGTGTCGCGCGGTTGGGAAATGGGCAGCCACAGCATGACCCATGCTGATTTGCTCAAAAGCGAAAATCGGGCATACGAGATCTGTACGTCGCGCAACACGCTGATGGAGAAGCTCGGACTACCCATCAATTCTTTCGCCTATCCATTTGGCAGTGCGGACCAGGATATCATGCAAATTGTCAGCGACTGCCAGTACACTTCCGGCGCCGGGCTGGGCATTTTTACCCAGCACACTCCCTGGACCATGTTCTATTTTAGTCGTCGAGAAGTTCAGGGCGACTTTGACATGGATCAATTTACCCGTCTGCTCAGCCAACCCAAATGACCTTGCACGGACTCAAGCGCCGGGAGCATGCCAGTCCCGGCTTTTTTGATTCCTGCAATATAATAAATGCACACCAAACAAGCCCAAATTCAGGAGGGATCTCGTGTCGAGGTTTATTGCCGCGATCGATCAAGGGACGACCAGCACGCGTTTCATCGTCTTTAACCAAAAAGGCGATATTGTCGCCGTTGAACAAAAAGAACACCGCCAGATTTACCCTCAACCGGGTTGGGTGGAGCATGATGCCCTGGAAATTTGGAAGCGCACCCAGGAAGTCATCAACAGTGCGATGGACAAATTCCGCATACCGCCTGAAGATATCGCCGCGATCGGCATCACCAACAAGCGCGAAACCACTGTGGCCTGGAACCGCAAAACCGGGAAACCATACGGCAACGCCATCGTGTGGCAGGATACCCGCACATCCAGTCTTATCAATGAACTTGGTCAGACCGGTGGGCAGGACCGTTTCCGCGAATCCACAGGCTTGCCCCTGGCGACGTATTTTTCCGGGCCGAAATTGCGCTGGATGCTGGATAACGTTCCTGGTTTGCGCGCCGCCGCCGACGAAGGCGATGCGCTGTTTGGCAACATTGACACCTGGTTGATCTGGAACATGACCGGTGGGCCGACCGGCGGAATTCACGTCACCGATGTGACCAATGCCTCGCGCACCATGCTGATGAATCTCGCCACATTGCAATGGGATGCAGAAATCCTGTCAATTCTCGATATTCCTGCTTCCATGTTGCCTGAAATTCGCTCCTGCTCAGAAATTTATGGGTACACAACCGGTAAATTGCCCCGCATCCCCATCGCCGGTGACCTGGGAGACCAACAGGCAGCCCTCTTCGGACAGGCCTGCTATGAACCGGGCGATGCCAAGAACACCTACGGCACAGGCTGCTTCATGCTGCTCAACACCGGCGAAAAACCAATGGTCAGCCGGTCCGGTTTGCTCTCGACGTTGGGTTACAAAATTGGCAACAAGCCCGCCGTTTACTGCCTGGAAGGATCCATCGCCATCGCCGGCGCGCTGGTGCAGTGGCTGAGGGACAACCTGGGTATCATTGAAAAATCATCGGATATTGAACCGTTGGCGCGAACCGTTGACGATAATGGCGGGCTCTACTTTGTTCCCGCATTTTCCGGCTTGTTTGCTCCATATTGGCGCAGTGACGCGCGTGGCGCAATGGTTGGCATGACCCGTTTCATCAACCGCGGTCACCTGGCGCGCGCCGTGCTGGAAGCCACTGCCTACCAGGCGCGCGAAGTAGTGGAAGCCATGGAGAAGGACTCAGGCGTCAAGTTGACCGAATTAAAGGTGGATGGCGGCATGGTTGGCAATGAATTGCTGATGCAGTTCCAGGCGGATATCCTCGGTGCACCCGTCGTTCGCCCCAAAATCACTGAAACCACCGCTTTAGGCGCAGCTTATGCGGCGGGTTTGGCGGTTGGATTCTGGACCAGTTTCGATGAATTGCGCGAAAATTGGCAGGTGGATCGCACCTGGCAGCCAACGCTTTCTCCCGAAACGCGAGAATCGTATTATTCGTCATGGAAAAAAGCGGTCACTCGTACCTTCAACTGGGTCGAGTAGCCCGGATACAATCAACCCATCCTGTTGGAATGGATTAATCATGCCAGATACCAAACCGCATGTCATCATCATTGGTGCAGGTTTTACAGGCTGCGCCATTGCCTACGATTTATCGCTGCGCGGCTGCCGCGTCAGTGTTTATGAGCGCGGTGAAATCGCCTCAGGGACGTCCGGACGCACCCATGGATTGCTGCATAGCGGTGCGCGCTACTGTGTAAATGACCAGGAGTCCGCGGTCGAATGCA
>JACRAG010000417.1 GCA_016213455.1 Anaerolineae bacterium
GCTGCGCCCGATATGCGCCATGATCAGGTCGCGGTCATGCGGGTGCTTGGTCTGGAAGAAAAAGCCATTGTTGCAGGATGACAGAATGCCTGGAGGAATGGCGCTGACGGTTTGTACGATCAAGTGCAGGAAAATCTTATACTTGCGCCCATCCCGCCAGAAGGTCTGGAAGATCTCGTTTACCTGCTCGGTTGTCCCGCCCATTGAGGGGTTGTCAGCCGCCGCCCCGCTGACGCCGTTGAGGATCTTGTTGGCTTCTTCGAAGAAGATCTGCATGGGGGGAAACTTTGCGCCAACCAGGCTTTCCCGCCGGCGTACCACCCCATCGAAATACAGGATACTGGAGAGCAGGGCCAGCAAAGCCGCCTTGGGGTATTCATCCATTTCCGCCCCACCCTCAACGATCATCAAGCCCCAGGGATCTTCCTTCGGTCCGAGCAGGCCCAGATCCTCAACCGGCAGGCTTTCATTTCCCGCACCGTACTGCCAGGCCATCTGCCCTTCGGCGAACTGTTCCAACCGCAGCAGCACTCCTTCCAGGCTGGCGCGGCTGGCCTGATCACCCTTGGGCAGGGCAGCATAGAACAACTTCAAGCGCTCCACCCACATGCGAATATCCGCCTGCCGGCTGCGCCATACTGCCAGAGCCTGCAGGTCGCCCGGCAGCAGATCGAGCAGGGGCTGTCCCACTCTGGGGATTCCGGCATGGTGGTTATCATCTCTCCACTGACGGATCACCGCGACTTCCTGGGTATCCTGCACATGCCCCCAATCCGGATGATTGAACACCTCTGGATCACCGGTCAGGATCCCCAGATTGGTGTAAACCTGCGTCAATGCGCGGCGAAGGAACCCCAGCTGGCGCGGACCCATTCTGCCGGCATTGGCGAAAAGTTCACTGACCAAGGTGCGGTAGCGTCCCGGAAGTGAGCGCCGCGGAACCTGCAGGACATTCCAGCGCAGTGGTCTGGGCGCGCCGGGGTAAAGCTGACGGATATCCACGCGTCCTTCCAACCCGGACCAGTTCAATGCCCGACGCCAGCCCTGGCCGAAATCAAGAACCACGCTGCGAAAATGCCACTGCCGGGTGGTTTCATATGCCAGGCGTTCCGCGGCGACGCTCTTGCCAAAGCCGGTATCCCCGCAGAACGCGGTGTGGAAATGCCGGTCAAACGACAATCGCAGCGGGGTATGGGTCAGCTGCCCGGTCTCGCTGCTCCACTGCCATCCCAGAATGACATCTCCAGTCATGTTTGGACGATAGGCAAAGTCCGGGGTCGATTCTTGAATGGTCAAGGCTGTGCCCTGCTCGAACATTCCGGGAGCGGTGTAGGCGGCCAGCTGCAGCATGGTCAACAAAGTGGAATCCATGTAGCCGCTCAGCACCTCCGGCACACTTTCCACCCGGGTCGAGGGCGTGAAGGCCTGGGCATGTCTGCTGATATATTCGCTCTCGGTCTGATCCAACGCGCGAGTCTGCACTCCGGTAATCACATCTTCCGTGCCGTGAAAGGCCTCTGGGATCAAACCCAGCAGCGCCTGTTTTCCCTGTTCAGTACGCGCCATGCTGTACACGTCCGCGTAATAGGCGCCTTCCTTGCTGGCAAGGGTGAGCAGGCCCTGCTGCTGGCGCAGAATCTGCGTCACCAGGATCGCCGGATCGAACTGCCATTGGTAATTGTTGTAAGCGGACAAATTGGGGGCCAATCCAACCGACAACCCGGTCGAGGCTGCCTGTCCAATCGATTGACCCTGCGCAGATGATTTCATCTCACTGTCGGCGGAACTGGCGGTATCCGCTTCGCCGCGGGTGTCCGCCTGGCTGGTTGTGTTGGATTGGGATACCGTGTGGCTTCCAAAGGTTCCATTGGAGACGGAATGGGTGACGGTGGTGCCGCTGGATTGGCTTTGCCCCTGACTGACCGTATCCGCCTGGCTGTTTGTGACCGCGAGGCTGGTCGTGCTGGCATGGCTGGACATATCTGCTTCCGAGGACATGCTGGATACCGTATCGCCGGTGCCCCAACCAACATTCCCACCGATTCCCACACCGCCGGGTTGGATTCCGCCACGCAAGCCCCAGTCAAAGGTGTTGGAGTGGCTGCTCCCTGACCCCTGGGTGCTGACGTGACCGGTGGTGTCCGTTTCGGCGCTGCCATCCGTCACAGCCTGTCCAGTGGTGTGTGCTGTACCCTGGGAGTTGGTCTGACCGGTGGATTGGGAAACAGAATCGGTGACCGAATGCGACCAGCCGCTGGTGTCCGCTGTGCCTGTCGTATGGGCGCTGCCATCGGTGTGAGCCTGGCTCACCGAGTGGGCCTGACCGGTCACATGAGCCGTGCCCTGGCTTTCACTGGAGGCGAGCATGGCCGACTGGGCGAGCATGCCCGATAACAGGGCCGGCAGGCTGACCCCGAAACTCACGCCGCGGGTGCCGTTCTGCCAGGCAACCCAGGCAGAAGTGTTTTCGGCCAGCCCGGTGAGCATCTGGGTAAGATCCGCCAGACAAACTGGGGAGGTCAGAACCAGAAAAAGAAACTCCTCTTGCAGTTCGCTCATCCCGCGAAAGAGGATTTCGTTCTGCTGCAGGCTGTACTGCTGACCAGTCGCGCCGCCATCGATCAACGGATTGTGCAGCAGCTGGCTGTTTCCACCGCGAGCATTTTCCCGCGGGTCGGTATGCCCCACGGTCAGCAGCACATGGCGCATGTCGTGAAAGCTGAGGAATATCCACTCAGCCAAACGAGCCGTCAACGGCTGTAGGCGGATCTGTCGGTAAGCGCCGCTCATCGCACCCTGCAGCGCCGCCAGGTTGCGCCAGGATTGTTCGCGGGCTTCCTCCAAAGTTGATCCAAATGCTGAAACCCCGTAACACTGCACGACACCGACCGGCGGTTGATGATGGTCAAAAATGCCGGCTGCCAGGTAGAGAAAATTGGCTCTCGAACCATATAAACCACGCAGGACCGTGCGCATTTTTTGCAGCAGACCGGGATCTGATCGCGCTTCAAGCGGCAGGAAGGTCAGCTGGACAAGGCGAACAAGGCGGTAGCCGGATTGTTCTCGTCCCCCTTCGGTGACGCGCACCCGGTACCACAGGTAATCCAATTCGTCGCGGCCTGCGACAAACGCAACGCCGGATTGCTCCACATCGAGATCGAGTGGGATGCCGGATGCGACTGCGCCCTGCCCAGGCCAATCCGACCGGCCTGCCAGCTTGCCGGCAACATCCCGGAGCGTCTGGACGAATGGGTATTCGCTCACGTTGATCGTCTCCTCAATCCGATGCGGTTGAAATGTTCAGGCGCGCCCATGCAGCGCCTGTCGATGTTTTGCAGATCACTCTTCGTCCTGCATGGGAGAACGGGAATCGCGGTTCTTGGGTGAGATATTGATCGTCAGGTTCGTCCGCCGGTTTTCTTCCATCTGGTTGAAAAAGCGCTCGACATTTTCCAGGGTCTTCAACGAGGTGAAGATCCCCATCACCAGGGTCAGTAAAGCGGATATCCCCATGGTCGCGATCACCACCGGCAAGGCCAGCTTTCCAAGCGTGTACAGTTCCATGTTTCCTCCGTTTATCCCGAATGCCAACGTATTGGGATGGGTTTCCAACGTTTGATCTACCAGCCAACGTTGCGATGCCGCCCGGCATCCAGCAGATGGGCAGAGCGACACAATCCCGGATCGAAAGGACCAGGCTTCCTCGCCAGGCTTGCGGTTCTCTGCGTCGCTGGTTCATCGTGCACCCCGGATGCGCACTGCACGCAGCATATCCTGGGCACCCGCCAGGGGGCTGACGATGGACATCGGATTGACAAAGATTTGTTGAATCAACATGGAAAAGTAACCCAGCGGGACAATCATCCAGACCACCCAGAGCAAAATGGTGGTGACGTTGCCGCGCGTGTTGGCGATGACTGCTGCCGCCGACTCCGCCGAACCAATCAGCGCCGCCCATTGTTCGGATGTCAGCCGGCTGGTATAAGAAAGGTAGATGCGGCTGCCGATGACCGTGAGGGCATAGATCGCGATACCGGCTTTGACGTACCAGAGCAGGTTGAACCGCTGCGCCGGCATGACCATGACGACCAAAAGCCCAAACACCCACATGGCGGCTCCAATCCAGGGCACTGGAGCGCTCATCTCCCATTCGGCGATCATCCAGAGACAGAAGACAATTCCGGTCATGACCTGAGCGGTGCGCGGTAGAGGAGCGCCGGTCAGGTTGCCGCCGCTGCGTGCCGGGCGAAACCCCGCACGCTGTTGTATCTCTGCATCCGGCAGAAGCATGGTGGCGGTGGCACAGCCCAGGCTGATCAACAACGCGGCATGGGATACCAGCCAGTAGAAGATGACCAGCAGACCGTTGGCGAAATACACAGGCAGATTACCCAGAAGAACATCCAATTCGTTCAGGATATTCATGGCGCGCCCTCCGGAAGCAGGGTAACCAGGGTGACGTAAATTTGTGCGATATTTTGCCCGGTCAGGACGCGCGGTTGGGTGACCGGGATGGTCAACCCGTTCCAGACAAAACTGGTGCCGGCAGTCGAAACCCAAAGCTTCAGGTCAAACGTCCCCGGGTCAGCGAACGGCACCTCAACCGCCAGGGCTTTCGCCGAGCAAACCAGATCTGACCCGCATCCCGCAGTCACCTGAGCCGCGCCCGGCACAATGCTCATATTGGGTTGGCGCAAAAATGCCTGATAGTATTTCCGGGCCAGGTCGCCCGTGATCCAGGCACGGCTGTCCGCGTTCAATTGGGCGCTGACTCGAAAATCGACAATCCGCTCGGGCATGGTCTCGATATGTTGGATGCAGTGCACCTCTCCATCCACGACCCGGTAATAAGGGTTACCCTCCATCGCGGGCTGCCAGGTGTTGTCGTAACCACTCGCTGGACCGGGGCACCCACTTCCGTCACCGTCAGGATCAGCTTCACAGGTGGGTGGGTCTTCGATTTGCTCATACCAGGTCAGGATGACCGGTGGGATGCTGGCGGATGCCTGGATATCCGCGCCGCGCCGCGCGGGATCCTGCGCAATCACCAGGGGGTAGTCCGGTGCAATCTTCTCAACTTCCCGCACAGGCGGATTTTGGGCGATCACAGCCGGCGGGCAAAGGGAGACCGGCGGCAGGCAGTCGCCATTCGGGCAGCCATCCGGCAGGCCCGCGCACCCGCCGGGGATGGCGGCGCAGTTGGCCTGACCGTTCAGGTACAACAACAGCGCGTTCACCAGGAAATTGCTGTCTCCAGCCATTTTGAGCAATTCGCTCAGGAACTGGAAATTGATGATTGACCAGATATTTTCCGTGCCGTCGATGACAGCCTGGAAGAACTGGTGCGGGTCGGTGTAGCCGTTGGCGGCAAGCTGCGCCAGCTGATCCGGGGTGAGTGCGCCGCCAACCAGGGTCATCAGGATGGCGGCACCGTTGCCCATCATGCTCTCCGCGCCGATCAAACCGCTCTCCTGAGGATGCAGGGCCATGAAGAAAAGCGTGGCAGGATCCGGCAGAATCAGGACATTCCCGCTGGGGGTCAGGTAGCGGTGGAAGGTGGCATTTTGGTGCACCACGATTCCGCCCGGCAGGGTGACATCCATCCAATCCGCCGGCTGGCTGGTGTTGCCCAGGTCGACCAGATTTTCCCATTGGACCGATCCATCCGGGTTGAGGATCTCTGCCCAGGGCGAATTGTCCTCTGCACGAACGCTCCAGGTCCGCACCAGCATCACCACGAAAACAAGAACGATCAGGCAGATTTTCTTCATGGCTGGTTCGCTTTCTCTTGGATGGCGCCGGCCTCTTCTTCGCTGAGGAAGCGCTCAAATTTCCATTCGCCGTTCTCCCGGACGACCAATGCCAGCGCCGGAAAGCGGGTCAGGGGTTGGTTTTGCACCGGCCAGGGAGCCGAAAGGCTGATATTCAGACGCCAGACCTGCATCGGGACATTGCCCAGCGGACCGGTTTGCTGCGCCACTTTTTCTTCCGCACTCACCTCAGCAGTGGTGATGGTCTGCCCGGTTTCCAGCCCAGACCAGAGCGCCGGCAGAATGACATCCCGGTGCATGCTGCAGCCGGCAGCGCTGCTGACTGCGCACAGGCGCTCCGCCCAGGCGGCCTGCCCGGCTTGATAATCCAGGGTGAAGAAGGCCTGCGCGCCGGCCAATGCGGCCTGGCTGGCCTGCTCATCCCCGTCGGGTGTGACGGCAGCCGCATCAGCGGCTACCGGTTGCCCGACCGCCTGGTCGGGTGCGGTCCGCCGCGCCAGTGCGAGACTCAAGCCGGCGGCTGCCGCCAGCAGGGTCAGCAGCAGCCCGATGGCAAAACGTTTTTTCGAGATTCTGATTTCGTCCATTTGCGACCACCTCAGTTAAAAAATCACCACCGCAGTGCCTGCTTGCAGCAGGCTCAACGTGTGGTGATTGGGCTTCCAACGATAGCCGGCAGCGGAAATCCGCTTTCCCGGCAGGGCCATCCCGCACGCGGGCAAGATGGCCGGGGTTCAGTCGATCAGCTCTGGTTCATAACTCCCTTAAGACGTTACCCCGGTTAATACC
>JACRAG010000053.1 GCA_016213455.1 Anaerolineae bacterium
AACAAAAATTCCCCCGCCAGCGGGGCGGGGGCAAGGGGGTGGGGATTGTCAGGCAAGACTTCAAGAAGAGCATGGGGTTGCTTGGGTGCGCCTTTGTTCAGCCAACGAGACCGGCAATCCAAGCCCTGCTGTACCAACCCTCCATTTTCACGATTGAAAATGGAGGGTTGGGTGACACGGATCGGTCAGACCGGAGAATACACCGGTCAGCTGGCTGAGAGTTAATTCCGTTCGGGCTGCAGATCATCCAGCAGGCGTTTCTCTCCCTGCAATGCGCGCAGCGGCGCCAGGTACTGCGTGACTTCAATCGTCCCGCGGTAGCAGCCCTGCGCGTCCCGCAGCGCAAAGTAGCGGATGTGCACAAACTTGCCGCCGAAGGGGATCCAGAACTCGGCTGTGTCGCGCACCCCGGCGCGGAAATCGTCCAGAATGCGCTGTACGCGCCCCACGCTCTGCGGCGGGTGGCAGTTTTGCACCTTGCGCCCGATGATGGCAGCCGTGCGGTCAAAAATGCGCTCGCGGGTCTGCGAGAAGAAGCACACTTCATCCTGCTCGTTGACAAAGGTGATATCCACCGGCAGATGGGTCAGCATCAGGTTGATCTGTTCCAGGTTGAGCGCGCCCGTGCTCATCGGCAACGGACCGTTCACGTCAGGCGCAGCCTGCGCCCGCCCCCACTCGGGGTGCAGGTCATCGTGGGTGACGGCGCGCCATTCTCTGCCCGGCTCGACCATGAAGTAGCCAAAATCTGCCTCGCCGTCCCGCACCGCCAGCCAATCCTGTTCCTTCAACATCTCCAGCGCGGTTGGGAAGAGAATCTTCTCCTCCTTGTAAGCCATTTCGCGCAGCGAGGTTTCCAGCGTGCGGAAATCTGCGACCAGTTTTGCCCGGTGGTTCAAGGATAAATCAGCCGCCAGCGCGCGCAGTTGGGACAGGTCAGCGCGAATTTCGTCGTGAATGCCCCACATCACCTTGGAAGGGCCCATGAAGCCGTACCCCTCCAGGAAGGGGAACAACAGGTTTTCTTTGCGCAGGTAGTGCCGTTCAAACTGGGCCAGCCGTTCCAGCCCCATGCGCAGCGCATACAAAGCCTTTCCATCCGCTTTTTCAGCCAGTTGGGCAGCATAACCCTGCAGTTCATCCAACAGACCCAGCAGCACCAGATTTTCTGCGCGCAGGGTGTGCAGCGGGTGTCCGGGGATGGTCTCCGGCGGGCGCTGGTCATCCAGCCCGTCACGGAAAGCAGCCACATGCACGTCGCACAGGTTTTGTATCTCAGACACCGGCAGGCCTTCATTCATCAACATCTGTTCAATCTCAGCAATCTCGCTCGAACCCACCTCGCGCAGCAGTTCGCTGAACTCGGCTTTCACCTCATTGACGCTGCGCCCCTGGTGCAGGCTGCGCAGGATATTTTTGACGGTCTCTTTGCGGCGGGTCGCGTTATCGATGTACTCGCTCATGGTATGCTCCTCAAACTTGGCTTCAATTTGAATTAAGCATACGCATAAGCCAGAGGCCCGTCTTTGAGGTTAATCAATAAAACCGGATGAAATTCATCCGGTTTTATGTCGTTTGCGTAAGAGCCGAATTATTCTTCGCTGCGCAGGTGCGGGAAGAGCAGTACCTCGCGGATGGTGTGACGGTTGGCAAGCAGCATGGTCAGGCGATCCATGCCCATGCCAAACCCACCGCAGGGCGGCATGCCGTAGGACATGGCGCGCAGGTAGTCCTCGTCCATCGGGTGGCGCTCTTCGTCTTCACTCTCATAGTCGCGCCCCATCTCCAGGAAGCGTTGTTCCTGATCCAGCGGGTCATTCAACTCGGTGAAGGCGTTGCACAGCTCCATGCAGGCCACATAGCCCTCAAAGCGCTCCACCACCTGCGGATTCTCCGGTTTGGATTTGGCCAGCGGGGAAATATCGCGCGGGTAGTTGTAGAGGAAGGTGGGCTGCACCAGAGTCGGCTCCAGGTAATCGCTCAAGAGCGCATCGATCAATTTGCCGCGCGAAGCACCCGGTTTGGTTTTAATGCCTTTGGCGTGCATGGCTTCAGCCAGGCTCTCGTCTGTCAGGTGCGCGTCGATGTCGATGCCCGAAGTCTCCAGAATGCCATCGCGCAGGGTCAACCGCCGCCAGGGCGGGGTCAGATCAATGGTGTGCTCGCCGAACTGGATCACCATGCCGCCGGTAACCTGCTGGGCAGCATAGGAAACCATCTGCTCGGTGATTTCCATCACCTTGTAGTAGTCGGCATACGCCATGTAGAACTCGATCTGCGTGAACTCGGGGTTGTGTTTAAACGACACACCCTCGTTGCGGAAATCGCGCCCAATTTCGTACACCCGGTCGAGCATGCCCACCAGCAGGCGTTTCAGATACAGCTCGAAGGAAATGCGCAAATACAGGTCCTGTTTGAGCTGGTTGTGGTGAGTCACAAACGGGCGCGCCGCCGCGCCGCCATAAATGGGCTGGAGAATGGGGGTTTCCACCTCCAAAAAGCCCAGGTTGTCCAGGAAGTCACGCACGGCTTTGACCGTTTTGGCGCGCGCGCGGAACACATCCCGCACCTCGGCGTTAACCGCCAGGTCGGCGTACCGCTGACGATAACGGGTTTCCGCGTCGGTCAGCGTCGCGTGCCGCACCACCTGTCCGTCCACCACTTCATCTTTGGCTGCCGGCAGCGGGGTGATGGCTTTGGCCAGCATTTTGAAGGCCTTGACATGCAGGCTGATCTCGCCGGAGCGGGTGCGGAACATGCTTCCGGTGGCCTGGACAAAATCGCCCAGGTCAAAGTCGTTGCGGAAACGCTCCATGCCTTCTTCGCCCAGTTCATTGACGCGCATGAACAGCTGCAGGCGACCGGCGCCGTCTTCAATGTGCGCGAAGAAAATCTTGCCCATCAGGCGCATGGACCGCAGGCGCCCGCCCACGGTCACTTCCACCGGGTCGGTCCCACCCGCAGCCTCAGCCTGGGTGAACAGATCCACCGCGCCGGCTGTGCTATGCGAGACTTCCGTGCGCGTCGGATAAGGCTCAATGCCTGCCGCGCGCATGCGCTCAATTTTTTCAACGCGAATTTTTTCAAGATCATTCAAATTCATACATCACCTTCATTCCATGCCGGCTTTCACACCCGGGTCAACGGATTAAAAAAGCCCCGCCCAGACAGAACGTGTCGGGCGGGGCTGAATACGCAGTCCCCTCGCCTACTCCACCTTGGTAATCTGGACCGAGAACGAACCTTGCGGTGCATCTACCTGCACCTTGTCGCCGGCCTTTTTGTTGAGCAGCGCGCGCCCCAAAGGCGACTCGTTGGAGATTTTGCCCTGGCTCGGATTGGCCTCGGCAGCCCCAACGATCAAATAACTTTCCGGTTCCAGACCTTCTTCCTGAATGGTCACATTCGAGCCGACCTGCACGGTGCCGCCGGTGGGATGCACGTCGGATATGACGCGCGCCGTGGCGAGCAGGACTTCCAGTTCTTTAATGCGGCCTTCCACAAAAGCCTGCTCATTCTTGGCAGCCTCATACTCGGCATTATCAATCAACTCGCCGCCTTCCATGGCTTCGTGGAGACGTACTGCGATCTCCTCACGTTTCGTGGTGCGCAAGGAATCGAGCTCGTCTTGCAGTTTAGCGTAACCTTCACGCGTCAGGAATGAGGTTGGCATTGTTTCATCCTTGTCGGATCTAAAAAAAGAGGGAATGCACAGGTCTTAAAGATAAAAATCACTCCTGGACGGAGCGATTTCCAGACCATCTAAAGCCTGGCTGTCCTTCCCCTGAAGGACGCATATAGTTTAGCACACAATTTCAGTGAATGCAAGATGGGCTCAGTGCGCGCCATTACCGGTCACCGCTGGATGAGATACGCCTTACAGGTGCGTTTCAGCTTGGGGGCTATGCCCATCAACCCGGCTCCACTTTCCACAAGGAAGTGGGTATTTTGAAAAAAAAGGTGAAATGTCCCCACACCTCACCAGCAACTTGATGATTTGGTAAAACAGCCTATACTGTGAATTGGTGGTTATTCACAAACGGTATGCGCGCCTGGTTTATTGGCGGGGTTTCTTCGGGCGCGGGTTGGTTTAGAAGAATAGCGGTTAAAAAATAATCCACGCAATCAAGCGATCCCATGCTTTGGTGTGGTCGTCCTCTATCTGAACTTCTTCACGATTGAGATGCTGCACACAGCGGATAGTGTTCGTCGTACTCCATCCATCCTATCGGCATGGGCATGCCGTGCCGGGTTGATCGCCCGGAGGACGATCTCTCCGCTCGCCGCAATTTATCTATCAACGCGCATCACGCAAGGATAACTTCCGCCTGCTTACACCGCTTGACCGGTGCAGGAATCTACAGCCTTCTTTTATCAGGAATCTTTGGCGATCATCAGAACAAAGCTATAGGGAGGGGATTGGATGAAAACCTTTGCCGCGAACCAGCCTTTTTTGTTTGTTCTCTTATTGACGCTGATTTGCTTGATGTTGTTACTTTTAGTCAGCGGTTTCGCATATAACAAACTGCGCCAGCCATACCAGGATATGGCAATGACGGCGATGCGGTTAACCATGACAGCTGCCTTGCTGGTGCTCACCTGGCGCATGGGTTGGCTGCAAGGCACAGGCATCGCCCGGCTGGGCGGCTGGCAGGTCTGGCTGCTGGCGGGAATAGGCCTGCTCTACTTTAGTGGCGCAGCGCTGTATGCTTTCTATGGCAAAGTCGCGTTTGACTTCTCAAGTCTCATCCATCTGCCGGCTTCCCGGGCGGTGATCTACAAACAGTTTGTGGTTGGGATTTATGAAGAAATCCTCTTTCGCGGCGTAATCCTGTACGTGCTCATTTCTGCCTGGGGTAACACCCGCCTGGGGGTCCTCGCCAGTGTCGCTCTGACTGCTGCGCTATTTGCGTTCCCGCACATCTTTGGGGTGCTTATGGGAACTTCGTGGCAATCGGCGCTGCTGCTGGTTTTGGAAGGGACGATCATTGCCATATGGTGGGGAGCGTTGGTGTTGTGGGGCGGCAGCATCTGGCCGGCAGTTATCCTGCATTTTGTTGTGAATGCCCTGGTGGAAGTGCAGGGTTTGACCGTTCCGATGGTTGCACCGGAAGTCCTGGCATATCAGCGCTTTTTATGGTCCAGCGTCCCGCTGGGCATTGCCGGCGTCGGCCTGCTGTTAAGAAATCAGGCATAAGGTTTTGGTGGGGAGGCTGCTCGTCCGGTGATCATCCGTACGGATCAGCCGCCATCCGTTTAATCCCATAGGAAGAACAATGAACACATGGATTCCATCCGCATCTTTTCCAATCCTGTGCACCCAAAGGTTGCTGCTGCGCGAATTTGCCGTGGAGGATATTCCCGCGGTGTTTGGAATCTTCAGCCGAGAAGACGTCAACACCTGGACGGAAACTGACACGATGCGGACGATGGAAGAAGCGAAGGCACGGGTCATCAACCGGATGAACCTGTTCAAAGACCGCATGGGCATCCGCTGGGCCATCACGTTGCTTGACAATCCCAAGGATGTGATTGGCTCCTGTGGTTATTTTAGCGTTCGCCGCGGAACACAGACCGTGGAGACCGGCTACGATCTCCACCCGGATTACTGGAATAAAGGCTTGATGACGGAAGCCCTGAGAGAAATGATCCGGTTTAGTTTTGGGCCCTGCAGTCCTGTGCCGATCCACCGCATGGAGGCGCTGGTCATGCCAGAAAATATCGCCTCCATCCGCGTGCTGGAAAAGCTTGGTTTTGAACGAGAAGGCCGACGGCGTGAATTTGGGTTTTGGAAGGGTCGCTATCAGGATGTGGATTTCTATGCCTTGTTGAATCGCGGTGGAGATCCCATCCTTAAATAGCTGCTGCCTGTAAGGCGCCACAAACAGCCATACCCATTCGCGCCGGGTCCTCTTCTCGCCGGTTGGAGGGAAATGACCAAACCTTACCGCTGAAATCGCCTGGCAATATGTTTCGTTTCGATCCTGGAGATCATTATGTTTGACAATAACCTTCTGGAACAGGCCCTCAATCAAATCATCACCCTCTGGGGTATTCCCGGTTTGGGGATTGGCATCGTGAAAGGCAATGAAATCGTCTATACCCGGGGGTTCGGTGTGCAAAGCCTGGAGACACATGCCCCGGTCACGCCAGAGTCGCTCTTCTGTGTGGCTTCTGTCTCAAAGTGTTTTGTCGCCACAGCCATCCTGCAGCTGGTTGAATCAGGCAGGATCGATCTTGACGCACCCATCGTCCAATACCTGCCCTATTTCCACCTGGATGATGACCGCTGCACGCAAATCACCGCCCGGCAAATCCTCAGCCACACCTCCGGCATGCCCGATATGGACGAGGTAGATTACGACGAACTGGTCTCTCACCCCGAAACGGATGAAGGCGCAGCCGAACGCTATGTCCGCGGACTGGGGAAGCAAAAGATGGTTGGCGCGCCTGGGGAACGCTTTGCCTACAGCAACATCGCCTACAACGTGTTGGGAGACCTGATCGCCAAGGTGACCGGGCAAACCTTTGAAAAATACATGAAAGAGAACATCCTCAACCCGGCAGGGATGCCTGACAGCACCTTTTTCTTCCCGGAAATTGAGCCTGGACGGCTGGCTGTGCCGCATTTACGCACACCCGAGATGCTGGTCAATCCAATCTACCCCTATCACCGCGCGGATGCTCCAGCCAGTTTTCTCCACTCGAACGTCATCGACATGTGCCACTGGAGCATCACCAGCCTGAATGGCGGTGAGTACAACGGAAACCGCATCCTCTCCGCGGATGCATACCCGCTGATGTGGACGCCTGTGGCTCCACGCAATTACCCGCCATTCTATGAGCACGCCGGACTGGGCTGGACGCTGGGTCATTATGAGGGCTGGAAAACCGTCTCACACGGCGGTGGCGGCTTTGGTTGGACGGATTTCCTCATTCTCCTGCCGGAGAAGCAGTGTGGCGCCGTCATTTTGTGCAATGAAGAATCCTCGGCACGCGAGAACATCATCCTGGCTGTGGTCGATGCCATGCTGGATCGCGAGCCTCAGGCGGGTCCGGTCTCCTGGATGATACCCATCAGCCAGGCGCTGCAAGACGGAGGGATCCAGGCGGCTTACGACTGTTACGCGGAGATTAAAACCAGCGGAGGTGGAGGTTATCTGCTCGATGGGTACGAGTTGGTTCCACTGGTTTACCAGCTGGTTTCAGCCGGGAAGGTGGACCAGGCAATGGAAGTGCTCAAGTTGAATCTACATGTCTTTCCAGACCACGCCGAATCGCACGAATTTCTGAGCCGCCTTCTCAAACTGGAGAGTCAACGCCAGGCCAAACAATAAAGAAAATACCTGGTGCTTTGGAAAGATACAAACCTCATGGCGAGCCGGTGCACCATCCAGGCGCTCATCGTTTGCGATTGGGTAACCGGACAAAGGGCCATCCCTTCATCGACCGTTCCATCGCTTTTGCCCCTACCCCTGCGCGCCCGGATCTGGCTTTTCTCACAATCCGAAATGTAATGTCATAGAGCACCGTCGCGCCCATTCGACAAAATGACTGTGGGGTTGCAGCTCAATGAACTGCAACCCCACAACTGAATCCGCGGTTGGAATGGAAAATCCAATCCAGGCGATTATTTGGATGCGGTCGCGCCTCCGGCAGCCTGCAGCGCAGCCAGCTCAGCCTGACGCGCCATATCCGTGGCAGCCGCCAGAATGCGCAGTGCTTCCTGGGAGTTGTGGAAGCCCATGCTGTTCTCCGCCGCGATAAAGTCCCAGCGCAGTTGCGCCGCGCGGTGCAGTGAGCGGGCTTCAGCCAGTTTGGCTTCGTCCACGCCCGCGGTGGCAGCCGCCTGCTCAATCGCTCCAATCGCCGCGACCAGCGCTTTTTCCGTGTTCATCATCGTATCGTACACGCTCTTCTGGATGATGTTCACCCGCCCGACCACATAATCTACATCCGTGTGGCAGGCGCCGCAAGCTGCCGCCGGGTTGACCAGCGGGCTTTGCACATTGTGATTGGAGAACTTCACCGCGCCGTCGCGCGTATAGGGCATGTGACAGTCCGCGCAAGCCACACCCGCGTTATAGTGCGTGGAGTTGGCGGTGTACAGCTCATAGTCGGGATGCTGCATCTTGATCATCGAGGCGCCCGAGAGCTTGTGTTCAAAATCAGAGAAGCCAATCTCGGTGTAATAGGACTCGATTGACTCAACTGTGGTGCCCTTTTCCCACGGGAAGGTCAGATACGCGCCTTCCTTGGTGAAGTAGTATTCCACATGGCAGTTGGCGCACACCACGGTGCGCATCTCCTGGCGCGTGAAAGTCTGCCAGTCTTTGCCCTGCTTCTTCAACGCCTCGTCCAGCGCCGGGTTGGTGACGATCAGGCGCATGGTACCGGCTTCGTGACAGTTGGCGCAGCCGATGGGGTGCTCGATTTTTGAGCTCAACTCTTTGAAAGGCGTGGCATCATAAGCTGCCATGCCCATCTCTGCCCACAGCTTTGGATTGTCCGAGCTCTTGCAGGAATAGCATGTGCCGGGGGTCTTATCGGATAAGCGCGGCGTGTTGCGCACGTCTTCCAGCGCGTTCATGTGCCCGCGGTCCTCACCGTACCCTGTGGAGAAGGCATTGCCGGCGAAGATGGTCAGCAGCATGGGGTCTTCCTCGGTCTTCTCGAAAGGCACCGAGCCGCCGTACGTGGTGCGGGTGGCGTTGGTCTCCGTCTGCATCAGGGTCGTGTACTGGTTGGGGAAGTTCTGTCCCCAAACGGCGCTGTCGGCTTCCATCTGTTTGACCTGTACAATCGGGTCCACGCCGCGTTTGGCGGTGGGCTGGTTGCGCAAAAAGAACAACATGGCGACCAGCAGTACCGCCATCACAACGATGATACCGGTCAGAATCAGGGTGGTTCCGGTCAATTTCTTCATAGGGCTCCTTGTGGGGTCAGGGTTTTTCGGTGGTCCAGGCGCCTTTGTCCTGGTAGGGGAGAATGGAGATGCCGCGCGGACCGTGCGCCACCTCGCGGTGACACTCGGCGCAATAGCGCCCCGAGTCCATCGTGCCATCCGCCACCTGCGACACCGTCTCTTCGTGGCAGCGGATGCAGTTGGCCTGGATGATCTGCCTGGTCGACTCCTTGGCGCGCAGCGGTTCGGGGATGTGGCCCAGCGTGAACATGGTCACGTGATTCATGCCCGACATGGCCTTGACCACGTACTTGGGAATCAACGCGTGCGGGGTGTGGCAATCATTGCACGCCGCCCACGCCTGGTGGCTGGCGTGATACCAGCCCTCATAAGCCGCATCCATCACGTGACAGTTGTTGCAGG
>JACRAG010000422.1 GCA_016213455.1 Anaerolineae bacterium
AATGCCCTGCTCGATGGGCAGGCGGGCTTCCCAGCCCAGCAGGCGCCGGGCGGTGTCGGCGTTGGCGTATGCGCCAGCCACATCGCCGGGGCGGGGCGGTTTTTCCACCTTGTTGATCGTCTGTCCATACACTTTCTCAAATGCGGTCACCAGCTCGCGCACGGTCACACCCTGACCGGTGCCCAGGTTGATCACTGCATAGCGGGTGGGGCTGTCCAGGCGTGCAAACACCTGGTCAAACTGCTCGACCGCCATCACATGCGCCTGCGCCAGGTCCCAGACGTGAATATAGTCGCGGATGCCGGAGCCATCACGCGTGGGCCAATCCACGCCGGTGATCTCGAACTGCGGGATGCGCCCGAGTGCGGTGTCCACCAGTTTGCCCAGTACGTGCGAGGGGTTTTTGACGTGGATGCCGGAGCGCATTTGGGGGTCAGCGCCGATGGGGTTGAAATAGCGCAGCGCGATGGCTTTCATCGGGTAGGCGGCGGCGAAGTCCTGCAGGATCATCTCCATCATGTACTTGGTGCGCGCATAGGGGCTGCTGGGTTTGAGCGGCGCGCTTTCGGTGACCATGAAACCGGGCACCACGTCATAAATGGAGGCGGAGGAGGAGAACACCAGCCCTTTGCAGCCCAACCGGTTGAGCGTGCGGAACAGCTGCAGCGATTTGGCGACGTTTTCGGTGTAGTACTCGTAAGGTTTTTCAACCGACTCGGGCACCACAATCAGCGCCGCGCAGTGGATGGTGGTCTGGATCTCGGGATGTTCGCGGAAGATACGTTCCAGGGCGGCTTCGTCGGCGATATCGCTCTGGTAGAAGATGCGCCCGCGGGTGAACTCAGGCCTGCCGGTGACGAGCGAGTCGAGGATGACCGGGGTGTGCCCGGCGTCTTCCAGCGCAGAACATATTGGTCTGCAGATATAGCCGGCGCCGCCGGTGATCAATACTTTCATGGGATATCCTCCGATTTGGTGTCTGGTTTGGGTTCTTGCCTGGGTTCGTCGCAGCGATTCTCGCTGTGGATGGCGGCAGCGGCTGCGTCACGTTCAGCGGAAGCCGGCGCTTCGCGTGCAATACGCTCCCACAACCGGCAGACGACAATTTCATACACCGGGGCGACGTCCGCAGCCAGCCGGGACTGCGCCAGCGCCTGCTCCCAATGGCCCAGGTGGGCATAAGCTTCGATAAAGGGGAAACGCTCGACCGGGTCGTTGGGGTAATCGCCCAGGTTGAAGGCGGTCTCACCAAGGCGGGCGACGGCTTCCCAGTCACGCTGTTGGCGGGCCAGGTCGGCTTTTTGATAATAATAGCACCAGCTTTGCTAGTTTTGCCGACCGAACAGAGCCGCCGGCAGGTTGGGCTGGCCTTCGCTGAGGATGGGCGCGGTCGAGGCGATGCCCAGGCTGCGCCGCACATAGCGCGGCAGGGTGTAGTTGTCCACTTCCACCTGCGGATCGAGGATGCGCACGCAGCCGGGGGGATTGAAGTAGAACACCACCGCCTGGGAGGTGTTGCCGCTGAACTCGGCTGCCAGGTAGTCGGTATACAGCGGCTGGTCTTTTTCCAGCGCGGGCAGGTCCAACCCCAGGCGCACTGTGGGGTAGTACAGGATGGTGGTCATCTGCTGCGAGGTGTTGCCGTTGGCAAAGACCCAATTGAGCGGCGCGCTGAGCGAGTTGTCCGAATAGTGCGCCACGGGCTGCTCGTTGGCAAACAAGGCGGTGCCAGGCTGCAAGGCCGGGATGCGCCAGGCCAGTTGAGTCATCAGGCGCTGTTGAACGTTCCAGTCGCGCACATACACAATGGCTTGTTGGTAGTGGTAGCCGGCGCTGAACCCCAGCGCTGCCGCCAGAGGCAGGGCTGCCAGCCAGCGGGATGCGCGCCCGGGCAGGGGAAAGAGATGCAGCAGGCCCGCGCCGCACAGGGCTGCACCTGCCATGAAAGCCAGGTTGAAGCGGTCGTAGTGAAAGAACAAACGCAGCGGCAGTTCCGTCAACCAGAAGGGCGCGCCGGCGATGGCCAAAGCGAACAGGCCGGTGAGCAGCGGAGCAGGGAACCAGGCCCGTTTGAGCGATTCTTCACCGCGGCGAAAGAGTTCATCCAGCACGGCATAGGCCAGGCAGGCCAGGATGCCGGCAGCCACCACTGCCCAGTAAATCCGCATCAGGTTGGGGGTGAGTTCTTCGGGGGTGGGCAGACGGAACGCGTTGCCCCAGGCCTGCGCGCCGGTCAGCAGCATGTCGCCGCCAATGCGTCCCAGCAGGTAAAGCACGGCGTCCAGCGGGTTGGCGCGCAGGCGCTGCATGAAGAGCGGCTGGTACAAGCCGGATTGGAAGAAGAAAGTGCGCCAGATCATCACACCCAGCAGGGAGGCGGCGTAGGGAATCCAGCGGGTCAGCGCCTGGCCCAGCGCGCGCTTCCAGGGGTGATCCTGCCGCAGGACGATAAAAAACAGCAGGGGACGCAGCAGTTCAAGAAAGAAAAAGTATTCCAGGCAGAGCAAATTGAACAGGCCCAAGGCCCAGGCAGCCAGCGTGTAAGGCAGGAAGCGTTCGGGACGGCGCAAGGCCTGCAGGCTCAACAGCAGCGAGGCGAGAAAAGCCGAAAGTACGATAAAAAAGTGCGAATAGACCACGGAGATGAACTGCTGGCTGAAGCCGGGGTAGAGCACGAAGATGGCAGCGGCCCACACCGCGAAACTGCCGCGTTTGGGCCATACGGCGCGCAGCAGCAGCCAGAAGAGCAGCCCGGTCAACCAGCGCAGCGCAACCGCCAGCGCCTGCCACACCAGAGGCTGGGCGCCGATCAGCGGAATGCTCAGGCGGTAGAGCAATCCCCAGACCGGGCGCACGGTGGAAAAATAGCGCGCAAGCCCGGCCTGCCCAAAGGTTTCGCCGATCCACAAGATGGGAAAATCATCCCAATAAAAGCCCATGCGTGGAATCCACAGTCCATAGGCCAGAATGCACAAACCGAGCAGAAATGCCGGCGCTAGGAAAGGGCGTAGCCGCCTCATTCACCCTCCCAATCGGCGGGTGGGGTGGCTGGGACGGCGCTGGAACGGGCTGGCTCAGCCTTGCGTACGATATAGACCGGGCGGCCTTTGACTTCCTGGAAGATATACCCGATGTACACGCCGATGAAGCCCAGCAGGATCATCAACAGCCCGCCGGTGACCAGGATGACGAACATCAGCGAACTCCAACCAGGCTCCAGGCTGGCCTGTGCGCCGCGCAGCCACAGGCTGATCACGTACACCATTTCCAGCAGAGCCAGCACCAGCATCAAGCCGCCCAGGCTCAGGCCGAAATAGAGCGGCACGAGCGAGAAGGAGAAAACCGCGTCGCGCGCCAGGGCAAACATTTTCTTGAGCGTGTATTTGGATTTGCCCGCCAGGCGTTCGGGGGGCTGGTAGGGCAGGATGACGGTGCGAAAACCGATCCAGGCGACCATGCCGCGCAAGAAACGGTGATATTCCTGCATGCCCTTCAGGGCTTCGAGGGCGTTGCGCGAAAGCAGGCGGAAATCGGCGCCGCCGGGCAGCACCTGGGTGTCGCCCATGCGGTTGATCAGGTTGTAGAAGATGCGCGCCGTGCTGCGCTTGAAAGCCGAAACATGCCCAACGTCATCGCGCTGGGTCAGTACCACATCATAGCCGGCCTCGGCCAGCTGCAGCATTTCCGCAATCATCGTGGGGGGGTGCTGCCCGTCGCCGTCCAGGCTGATCACGTAGTCGCCTGGTGCGGCATCCAACCCGGCAGAGAGGGCCGCCTGGTGGCCAAAGTTGCGGCTCAGTTCCAGCACAGCCACGCGCGCGTCATTCGCTTGAATCTGCTTGAGCATGGCAGCGGTTCCGTCAGCGGAGCCGTCATTGACATAGGTGATGGTGAAGCGATAGGGCAGAACATCCAGGCTTTCACGCAGTTGGGCGTGGAAGGCCAGGATGGCTTCCTCTTCGTTGTAAACCGGCACAACAATTCCAACCGTTTTGGGCTGCATGGGCAGGTGGTAGAGACTCGCAGAGAAAGGTTTTGGGTTGTGCGCCTGATCAGCGCGCAAGGATCGAAGGATTAGCTGTTCACTAAAAATTATTTTCCCCGTCCCCAGGAGGGATGGCGATGTGGTTAATTTTCAGATCGGATCTAAGTATATCGTACTTTGGTTCAGCGCGAGGGGGATGGGTTTGCGCGCTATGGGATGAGATTTGTGCATCACTTCTCGTTGGCGAATCTGTGACATAAATCCGGCTTTTTGATCTGCCGGTAAATGATGTACAATCAATCATA
>JACRAG010000420.1 GCA_016213455.1 Anaerolineae bacterium
ACCGCCCTTGCCTTCAAAAGCCACCAGCGCCTGGCGGTACACCTTCTCCTCAGCGTTGGTGCCTTCGGTGATTACGGCGGTGGTCGCCTGCCCGCGCACGATGACGGGACGGTTTTCCAGCACGGTGGTGCGCGATTTGGCGTCACTCGCGCCGGGGATGAGCTGGTTGAGCATTTTTGCCAATTCTTCAGCATCATCCTGGTTGCTGGATTGGACCAGGTACAGGTGGCTGCGGTCATCGCCAGGGGTGTACGAAACGGCGGTGTAACCCAGCGCGCTGGCGCTGAACTCGGGGACATAGTCGGCGGGCAGGGTGAAGTCCACAATTTCAGCTGCGACCTGGTTCACATCGGCGCTATCGCCGTTGATCTGAGCCGAACAGCCGGCCAGCAGGCCAAAGACGAGGATTAAAGCGATCCATAAAATTTTCATTTCATTCTCCTTTTTCAAGCTTTATTGATCTGGTTTTGAACAGCCATGGCGGCATACAGGCTGAGGAAAATTCCCGCCAGAGCGCCCATGCTGACGCCGGCTGAGGGGTTATCGATGGCTGCGCCGAGAAATACGCCAAACAGGCTGCCTGCACTCAGGCCGACGACGATAAAAATGAGCGATTGTTTCTGCACGGTCTTTCTCCTGAACGGTTGTTTTATTGGTCAAGGACAACTAGAGTTTATGGGATTCAGGGAAGGCTGTCGCCTATCGCAAGGTAGGTTGGCGGGTAGGTTTCAAGGCCAGCCTGCGTATCCGCAATGCCCTACCTGGCGGTTGGGGAAAAGAGAAAACCGGTCAGCTGACCGGTTTTATGGGATGGGTTTGGGGTGGAAGCTCAGTCGAGGCCCAGCTCACGGGCGCGGGCGATGGCCTGAGGACGGTTGGCGACGCCAAGTTTCTGCAGAATGTTGTGCACATGCCATTTGGCCGTGCCGACCCCGATCACCAGCTCGCCGGCGATCTCCTGGTTGGATTGTCCGGCGACCAGCAAACGCAGCACGCGCAGTTCCTGCTCGCTCAGCGGCTCGGGGAGGCGCTCGTTGGGCGTAGATTGGGGAGTTTCCTCCACCGCAGGCGTACACCCCGCGAGGATGGTCTCCACGAAGGCCGGGAAGGCGGCGCGGGCTGCTTCCAGGTAGGGGCGGGTGGGTTTTCCCGGCGTGGGGAAGAACAGGCTGCGGTAGCCCTCCGGGGCTGCCAGGCGCAGGGCGGCGTTGAAATGGCTTTGGGCCTGGCTGCGGTTGCCCCGCTGGTGGGCGATCAAGGCGCGCAGGAGTTCAAAACCCATCACCCGGCGCAGGTAGCCGTTGCGGCGATCCGATTCGTCCAGTTCATCAAGAATGCACAGCGCCTGATCATAGGCTCCGCTGGCAGCCAGGTATCGTGCGCGCAGCCTGCCGGCCACTTTTTTGGATTTTGCCGAGTCGGAATGCATCAGCATCTGGTCAATCTCCTGGATCAGCGCTTCCGCCTCGTGGAGATTGCCCAGCGTCAGGTGTAATTCGGCCTGTACATACAGCATCTTGAAGATCACCAGGGTCATGCCGCGGGCAGATTGGGCCGTCTGCTGCAGCAGATCAAAAGCCTGTTGCAGATTGCCCTGGTCAAAGGCGATGCGCGCGAGGATGATTTCCCCGTCGCCGCCCATGATCTCACTGGAGAAGAGGCGGTCGCATAACTCGATGCCGCGCTTTGCATGGGCTTCGGCTTCGACCACATCGCCTTTTTCGTAGCAGATGCTGGCAAGCGGGATGGAGATGATCGCGGAGATGGGCAGCATGCGCCCGCGCGCATCCACGTACTGGGCCAGGGAGGCCCGGCAGAGCGCTTCCGCCTCGCGCAGCTGGCCCAATTCCAGCAGGTTGAAGGCCACATTGGCCTGCGCGCTCAGGGTGACCAGGGGATGGTCGTGCTGCTCGCCCAGCTTCCAGGTGTCGGAAAAGACCTGGTTGGAGGCTTGCAGGTCATCGTTCCAGGCCAGGTGATTGCCCAACGCGATCAGGGTGAGGGAACGCTGGAAGAAATCTCCTTCATCCAGCAGCGCCAGGGCAGACCGGGCGACTTCACCGCAGCGCGGGTCGGCAGACATGGAGGTGAACCAGGCCTGCAGCGCCAGCAGGCGACCCTGGCTGGCGGGGGTGGTCTCGGCACCCATCGATTGCCAGGCGCGCGTGGCGGTTTCACTGGCCTGGGCAGACTGCCCGGTCATCAACAGGCAGAAGACCTTGTGGGTGATCAGGTCGGGGTTCTGGTTGACCAAGCCTTCGGGCAGGGCGTTGATCCAGCCCAGCAGGGTCAGCAGCTCGCCGTAACGGAACAGGTCGGCTGCCATGCGGTTGACCAGTGCGGCGGCGCGCCGGTTGTCCGGCGCCGCCAGCCAGTGCGGCAGGGCATCCGCCAGCAGGTTGTTTTCCTCGTACCACTGCGCGGCGCTGCGGTGAACCTGCTGTTCGGTCTGCGGGTCCAGCGTGGCGCGCAGCACATCGGCGAAGAGATGGTGGTAGCGGTACCAACCGCGCTGGCTGTCCAGCGGGATGAGGAACAGGTTGGCCTGCTCCAGGTTGAGCAGCAGGCTGCCCGCCTCGGGGTTGTCGGTGACGGCCTGGCACAGGCTGGCGTTGAAGCGCTGCAGGGGTGAGGTCTGGCTGAGAAAGTCGCGGATGGCGGGCGGCTGGTTCTTGAGCACCTCGTCCAACAGGTAATCGATGATGTAGCGGTGGCTGCCGCTGAAATCGTTGAGGAAATCCTGCTGGTCGGCCTGATTTTGCAAAGCCAGCGCGGCTAATTGCAGCCCGGCAGCCCAACCCTCGGTGCGCGCCTCCAGGGTGCGGATGTCTTCGGGTTTCAGGTCCAGGTTCATCGACTGGTTGAAGAACATGCGGGCTTCATCCACGGTGAAGCGCAGGTCGTGCGCGCGGATTTCGGTCATCTGCCCACGTACGCGCAGGCGCGCCAGCGGCATGGGCGGATCTTCGCGCGAGATCAGCGCCAGGTGAAACTGGCGCGGCTGGTGGTCGATGAAGTATTCGACGGCTTCATGCAGCGTGGGGTTGTGAATGACGTGGTAGTCGTCCAGCACCAGCACCATTTGGTATTCCAGTTGAGCCAGCTCGTTGAGCAACTCGTCCAGCACGGCGGTGGGTGTGACCTGGGGTGTACCCAGCAAGCCTTGCGCCGTCTGGCCCAGCGACTCATCCAGGCGCTGCAAGGCGGAAACCCAGTAGATCAGGAAGCGCACCGGGTCATTGTCGGCTTCATCCAGCGCCAGCCAGGCCACGCGCGCGCCGGCGGGCAGCTCGCGCAGCCATTCGGCAGCCAGGGTGGTTTTACCGTAACCGGCGGGAGCCGAGATGAGGCTGAGCTTGCGCTGCTCTCTGGCGCCCGACTGCAGGCGGCTGACCAGCCGCTGGCGCAGCACGCTGCCATTGCGCCAGGTGGGCAGGAAGAATTTGGTTTCGAGCAGGCGGTTGCGCATGGGGTTAATTTTATCAGGGTTATGCCATGCGGCAGCCCGAGGAATGGGCAATATCGCTGTTTGGTCGAAAATTGGTAAGAAATTCATTGCGGAAGCATAATAGTCTTTACCGTTGCATCCCTTAACCGGGTGAATTGTCCTGTTTCTGTTATGCAGTTGAATCGCAGCTTTAATGTTCTTGACCGGATGAGTCCATATAATGGGGTTGCTTCCATCGTATCGATACCACGGGGGTACAGCGTCAAGACGAATGGGATGCAGCAAAATCAATCCCTTATTGGTATGTTGAAACCTGGCGGCGAAGATCCAGATGGCGGATATGGTCGCTTCTCCTGACGAACAGGAGCAACCATCTGGGGAGTCAGTAGCGAAACCGGCCTTCCATTGGAGCGGTTTTTTTGTTTTTTTCCACCCTGGAAAAAAGTTGGCCCTGAACGGCGGACACCATTCAGAGCCGGCTGCATCTGGAGGCGTATTTCGACGCGCCCGTGCAAGCCCAGTATAGCACGGTTCAAGTCTCCGGAGCGCAGGGAAAGGAAGGAAAGGCAGGTGCGGCAGGGAAAGAAAAACGGCAGACCATCGATCACGGACATTTCTGTTCCAGGCTCGTTTGGAACGAGGTGAACGCAATTTCCTGGGAAACCGGGAAAAGTATGGTCCAAAACTCATTTTCGACTTCGCAAGAAGGGGAGGGTTTTTCTATGTTCGCACGGAAATCGATGCCTATTGGGGTATTGTTCATGATTTTGGTGATTGCGCT
>JACRAG010000421.1 GCA_016213455.1 Anaerolineae bacterium
CAGGAACGGTCAGCGTACCTGGCCCGGTACCATCGTTCTCACCTTGTGCGACCAACTGATAAAACACGGCTTCCGTCTGAAAGGCATCCGCCACTATCTTTGCAAGGACGGGGTTTGGCTGGCTGACGACAAGTGTTGCTTGAGAGTTCTCAGGCAACGAACCGGTTGGGATGTCGAGTGTCGTCCCGTTCGAATCAATCTGCTGATTGCCCCCTACGCTGATCTCCAGCGTTTCCAACTCATTGAACGAATATTCGCTTGTCTTGGTTGACTGTCCTGGAATTAAATCTCCCAAGATGGGCAATTTACCCGAGCGGTTGTAAACCATGGATCCACCCACAATAAACATCCCTATACAGCACAACAAAGCCACCGACAGGGTTGCCGGGAGGATCCACTTGGGCATTTGCTTGCGATGTGTGCCGGATGGATTTTGCGATTTTCCAGGAATTTCTGGCATCGCCGCTATCCATTGATTGTTTTGGGAAACAAACCATTTCCCACTGCCTTTTTGCAACATCCACAGCCGCCCATGTGAGTCGGTCACCCGAATCTGATCGATGGCAGCGCTATATTGCTCAGCTGTCATTTTTCCTTGTTGGAATTGTTCGGTATACCAATGATAATGCTGCTCAGCGGTTGGGAAATCCATTGTCCCTCTCCTTTGTCGAAAATAGAAATCGACCCTGTGATTCGGATAAAAGGGAAACAAATAGGATATAAACATTATAGGTTTAAGCTTTTCGCATGGATATTGTTTTCGATTCTTGCAACTAAATTGCACAATTGGGGGTGAGCCATCCGAACGGGGGTGTTGGCTGGTGCGAAGGGTTCGAAGGGCAGAATGACTCGATATGGGTTCAGTTCGTGCCGTATGTTCAAACTCGATTTTTGGCACCTGCCAAAACTATTTCCAGGCTCTCCAAAACAATTTCTGGATTAATTTTGTTTTCAATTAATAGGCAGGCCACATCACTGCCTTCTCCCGCTTGATGATTTCTTAGCGATGCCTCTACCAATCCCGCAAAAAGGTGGACAGGCATTACTTCTTCATGCCGAAATTTTTTTGATATCGAAAAAGCATTTTCAATCAAAACTTTTATGGTTGGTGTTACGAAAATTTGGTAATGTTGACCTTTCCAAAAGGCTACTTTTCGTTGGCGTCGCATGATCGTGTACGTTTCATTTTTTAATGGTCGGACATTCAATGCGATTAAGTCGAACAATCTTGACAGGTGTTCATCGGAACTTTCCAATAGCGCGAACAACACATGCGATTCGTCAATTGTAGCGTGCCTGAATTGAACAGCAAGTTCATGCGTTCTTTGAGCGATTAATTGAGATTGCTCAGTGAACACATTAAAACGATCGATCTTTTGCATGGTTGTATTTTGCTATCGGTTTCCGGTCTGCGCCCGCCAACACCTCGCCGCCGTTCAACCTTCTTGCGGAAACACAAAACGCCCATCCGCCTGGGGCGGAAAAGCCAGCACGCGCGCGACCGCGTCCAGGTTGAGCGGACCATAGATGTGCGGGAAGGGCACCTCCCCGCCGCTGGTGTTCTCATACACCAGGCGGGCCTGCAGGCGGCTTTCGTCAATCACCAGCAAAATCAGCCCGGTGTGCCCGCTGAAGTACAGGTTGGCTGTGCCGGGCACCTGCTCGCGCGTGGAACAGTGGATGAAACCCTCGCTAGCCAGCGAGTCGGCGGTATACGCGCCGGCAGCCTGCGCAGCCTGCCAGGCGGCAGGGGTGGTGATGTGATAGATCATTTCAGGGTTACCTCGCCCCAGGTGGTGGGATCGACCAGCGAGCGCCCCGCGGCGCTGGAAACCATGCTCTCCTGCACGGCGCTGCCGGACGAATCATTGTCGGAAACGGACAGGGCAAAGCCCAACCGCAGCCCACGCGACGGGCTGATGCCCAGCGCGGTCCAGGGCACGGCCACTTCCACACGGTACTGACCGGTTTCCTGGCGCGCAGCGATGATCACCCCCGAGGGCTTGCCGGCGCGCGAGGAGGGGAACCACAGGTAAGGCTCGGCGTTGCCGGAAGCGATCTCCGGCCGGCCCGGCGAAATACCCAGTTGAAAATCGTCCCCGGAAAGGGTGGTGGAATAAAAATCGCCGTTCAGGTCGGTGTCCAGCAGCAGTTCCAGGCTGTCGCCCTTGTAGATGTTCTGCCCTTCGGCGGTCTGCACAAACTTGTCGTCGCGCACCTTGACTGCCAGGTAGAGATAGGTGTTATCCCAGCCCACATAATAGGAGCCGGCCAGGTCGTCTTCGCCGGTCCAGCTGGATTTGCCGTAAACCACATGCGTGGCGGGGTATTCGCGCGCGATGGTCTTCCACTCAGACCAGTCGCCATCCAGCACCGGCGGAGTGCCCAGGTAGGGCGCTTCCACGTTGGCGCCGGGCCGCACGGGTGGGCGGGTGGCGGTGGGCGGAGGCGGCGGGGGCAGCGTGTTGGTGGGCGGTGGAGGATTGGTGGCGGTGGGCAGCGGCGCGGTGAAGGTCGGGCTGGGCTGCGCCGGCTGGGTGGGGATGACCTGCAGCGTGCGGGTCGGCTCCAGGGGGGCTGCCGTGGCGCTGGGCGGGATGGCTGCCGCGGTCTGGAACAGGGCGGTCATGGTCTGGTCCAGCGGCGGGAGGGTGGACTCGGTGCGCGGCAGGGTGGGAAAATTGCAGGCCAGGGCAGCCAGCATCAGCGCTGCCAGCGGCAAGAGCAGGCGCAGTTTCTTCATGCGTTCCTCCATATCTTTTGATTGTACATGATATCGTCCACTCCGGCGCGGGTGCGGAGAACAGGATTAGGGTAAACGCATCTTCTGTCTGACAAATCCATTTTCGGACAGATACGCCCAAGAAAAATGTGTCATTGCGAACAGCCTCCTCGCAAGGATATCCATAGCACAAGAGGAAAACCATAGTTCAAGATGCGATTACCCTAAGAACAGGATCTGCCTGCATTGTTCAAGACGAACCGGCAGCCGGTTTGTTCCGCCGCTTTCGCTGCGGGGTATTTTGCCCATCTTGTGGGAGATTTTCCGCGAATTGCCCCGCTGCACGATGGAATGGCGGCGTGGATTTAATGTTATACTTTTACAAAACTATCACACAAACGAGGGCGCTATGAAGGTATCCGTCTCACAGCAGCAGCTGGCGCACGGCCTGGGCATTGTTTCGCGCGCAGTTTCGCCGCGCAGCACCCTGCCGGTGCTTGGCAATGTTCTCCTTGCCACCGACGAAGGCCGGCTGCGCCTGGCAGCTACCAACCTTGAACTGGGTATCTCCTGCTGGATCGGCGCGCAGATTAAGGAAGAAGGCTCCATCACGGTGCCGGCGCGCCTCATCTCTGACCTGCTGAACACGCTGCCCAACGACACGGTGGATCTGTCGGTTAACACCAAAACGTTCACCCTCGCGGTCAAATGCGGCGCATCCGCCACCGAAATCAAAGGCATCGATGCGCAGGAATTCCCGCCCATGCCGGCTTCCGACCCGGATGAGGGCGTGAAGATCAAAACCTCCGACTTCAAAGAGATGATCCAACAGGTGGCCTTCTCTGCTTCCAGCGACGAGGCCCGCCCCGTGCTGCAGGGCGTGCAGACCACGCTCAACGGCCCCGAAATGGCCCTGGCAGCCACCGACGGTTTCCGCGTCTCGGTGCGCCGGGTGACCCTGGCTTCGCCGGTGGGCCAGCCCATCTCGATGATCATCCCCGCCCGCGCGTTGTGCGAGCTGGCGCGCATGGCCGGCGATGGCGACTCGACCGTCACCCTCATCGCCCCTCCCGGGCGCGGGCAGGTGGTCTTCCACATGGAAAACGCCGAGCTGGTTTCGCAGCTCATTGACGGCAACTTCCCCGACTACAAGGTGATCATTCCGCGCACCTTCCGCACCCACACGGTGGTTTCCACCCCGGCGCTGCTGAAAGCCTGCAAACAGGCCGAAATCATCGCGCGCAACGGCAACAACGTGGCCCGCCTGACCCTGCAGAAGTTCGACGACCGCCCGGGCGAGATCCAGGTCTCGGCGCAGAGCGAAGAAACCGGCGAGAACGAATCCCGCATCGACGCCAACATAGACGGCCCGGTGCTGGCGATCGCCTTCAACGTGCGTTTCCTGCGCGAGGTGCTGGAGGTGATCAAAACCCCCAACCTGGTGCTGGAGACCAACGACCAGAAATCGCCTGCGCGCATCATCCCCTCCGGTGACGAGAACTACCAGCATGTGATCATGCCCATGCATTTGGGCTAAAGTTTGCCATCTTCCAACGTGTAACCTGCGCCGGGTTACACGTTTTAATTTATCGATGATCCGGCGAACGTTGCAGCCCTCAACAACCGGTGATCGAAAAAGAGCTGGGCCGTTGACCGGACCGGCATGCTCCGGGAACGCTGGATTGCGCCGCGGTGGAACGGCCCGCGTTTGATCGAATGAGGTTAAAGGTGAAGATCAACGATTTTTCGGAAATTGAGGCTGAATTTCTGCAGCGCGTCCACACGATGGTATGGTGCAATGTCGCCACTGTGGACAGCCGCGGGCGCCCGCGATCACGTATTCTGCACCCGATCTGGGAAGGCCAGACCGGCTGGATCGGCACACATCGGACATCCTTCAAAAGCAGCCATCTGGCAGACAATCCGTATGTCTCGCTGGCTTACATCACCGACATCATGAAGCCCGTGTACGTGGATTGCAGGGCCGAATGGGTGGATGACCAGGCCGAAAAGCAGCGCATCTGGGATCTGTTCAAAAACGCTCCCCCGCCGCTCGGGTACGATCAGGCAGACACCTTCATCCAGCCTGATCATCCCGACTTTGGCCTGCTCAAGCTGACCCCCTGGCGCATCGCGATTGTCACCTTTCCGGCTCCTTCACACGAAGAGGGCCAGAAAATCTGGAGAAACGACAGTTAAAAAGGAGGCCAGACCGAAAAAGCCTTTCAATAACGCGCTGGATGCGATAGCGCGCTTTTGAAAGCTCATCCGGTTTGACACCCGAAAAGGAGCACATGGCCCAGGCAGGCGCGCACCCCGGACGGCAATTTCGCATTTACCTGGCGCTCAGCCAGTATCCCCTGTTGAGCAGCCGCATTCGCGCGCGCATGCGCCGCGAGCTGTTCGAGCGTGGGGTGATCACCCAGGCCGAGTTCGAGGCCCAGGCGCGCCAGCTTGCCATTCAGACCCAGGAGTGGGAGGGCCTGCGCAACCCCTACGGCGAGGAGCCTGCCGAGCTGTGGGAGACGCGCCTGACGCGCGTGCGCGACCAGCACACCGATTTCCTCTTCAGCCAATTCCTCAGCTACGAGTTGTTTGAGCTGCTGGTGTGGGAGGTGCTGCGTGAGCGCGGCATCAACCTGCGCGAGCTGACCCTCTCGGTCAACCCGGAGCTGGCGCCGCTGGAGATGGTCTTCGAGCAGGCCATCGCCATCGAGCGCATGCCCGACGACGAACGCGCCTCGATGGAAGCGCGCCTGAAAGAGTCCAAGGTCGTCATCATCCGCACGTTGATCAGCGACCAGCTCGGCTACCTGGC
>JACRAG010000424.1 GCA_016213455.1 Anaerolineae bacterium
GATCTTTATCTTTGCCTCAAAGCGCTGGCAAAACACCAGTCTGCCGAAACCGCATACTTTCTGCGGCAGATTGTGGGAACATCGTCAGATCCCGGTTCGGCAAGGCTCATTCGCCGCGTAATTCCTGATCTGCCAGATGAATTTCAAACCAAGCTGCGCTCTGCGCTGCGTGCCCAGAATGCGCTTTAGAACCTAACCAATCACGGCTGTTCGCAAAGGTTTATGACAATCTCGGAGTATTATTCTTTTCCCCCTTTCCCGGCACAGCTGCGGCGAAGTCGCTGAGGTGGGTAAAGGACTGTTCGAAAATTTTGCGAATAGCCCTGCCCTTGCGAAATGGTCTTATTTCACATCCACAATTCCTGTGGTATAATTGCCAGCGTTGACTGGTCCTGCGTGTGGCGTAGCTGCGCGTATGGAGACCTGCACAAATATATTTTTAGGAGAAGCAGACGTCATGAGCCTTACCAAAGATCAGAAAGATAATTTGATCGGGACCTACAAGCGGCACGATACGGACACCGGTTCCCCCGAAGTCCAGATCGCCCTGCTCACCACCCGGATCAATCAGCTCACCAACCACTTGCGCGCCAACAAACACGATGAATCCTCGCGCCGTGGTTTGCTGAAGCTGGTCGGCCAGCGCCGCCGGTTGCTGGCATACCTCCGCGGGCAAGACTACGCTCGATACCTGGCTCTCGCAGAGCGCCTGAGCCTGCGGATCAAGTAATTCACTTCGCAATCAGGAGTAGGTGGTGCGAGTTAGCCATCTACTCCTTTTTTATGCGAAGAATCTATTCGCACTAGCTGCGGGTTAGGCATTGAATCATGATGAGGAAGGTTTTCCTCCTCAAGCTTCAGTTCCTGATCCGGCAGTGCGCAACAAAGGAAAGTTCACATGAACCCAATTGCAAAACAGTTTTCCGCTGACCTTGGCGGCAAAACCATCCAGTTCGAAACTGGAAAACTGGCCGGCCAGGCTGGTGGCTCTGTCACCGTCCGCCTGGGCGATTCGATCGTTTTCGCTGCTGCCACCATGGCCAACACTGCCCGCGAGAACATCGATTTCTTCCCGCTCACCGTGGAATACGAAGAGCGCATGTACGCCGGCGGACGCATCCCCGGCAGCTTCTTCCGCCGCGAAGGGCGACCTTCCACGGATGCCATCCTCACGGCTCGCCTTACTGACCGCCCACTTCGCCCGCTCTTCAACCAGGAGATGCGCAACGAAGTGCAGGTGATCATGTTCTCCGTGTCGGCTGACCCGGACAATCCCCTGGATGTCCTGTGCATCAACGCTGCCTCTGCAGCCATTATGATTTCGGACATCCCCTGGGCTGGTCCGGTAGGCGGCGTGCGCATTGGTCGTGTCAATGGCAAATTCGTGGTTAACCCCACCTTTGGTGAACTCGAAGTGTCTGACCTGGATCTGCGCATCGCTGGCACTCGCGACGCCATCTTGATGGTGGAATGCGGCGCCAAAGAAATTGCCGAAGACGATATGGTCGCGGCGCTGGAATTTGGCCACAAAGCCATTCAGCCGCTCATCGACGCTCAACTCGCGATGGCTGCCGAAGTCTGCAAAGCCAAACGTGAAGTGCAGCTCTTCCCCCTGGATCCGGCCCTTTTCGAAAAAGTGCAGGAAAAAGCAGCGCCTGGTCTGGTGAGTGCCCTGGAAACCCCGCACGACAAAGCCCAACTTTATTCCTCGGTGGATGCCTTGGAAGAAGAAGTGGTGACAGAGTTGACCGCGGAAGACGAGACCCTGAAGGGCGCCGTCAAACTGGCTTTTGAAGAAACCTATAAAAAGGTTGTTCGCGAACGTATCATCAAGCACGGTGTCCGCCCGGACATGCGCAACCCGAAGCAGATCCGCCCCATTTGGTGCGAAGTTGGCTTCAGCCCGCGCGCTCACGGCTCAGGCATCTTTACCCGCGGTGAAACGCAGGTGCTCACCCTGGCGACCCTCGGCACGCCCAAAGAAGCCCAGGAAATTGACTCCCTCTCACCTGAGAACTCCAAGCGCTACATGCACCATTACAACTTCCCGCCCTACTCCACTGGCGAAGTGAAGATGCTGCGTGGTCAATCCCGCCGCGAAATCGGTCATGGCGCGCTGGCTGAACGGGCGCTCGAACCGGTCATCCCGGCAGAGACTGACTTCCCCTACACCCTGCGCCTCGTCTCCGAGGTGCTCAGCTCCAACGGTTCGTCTTCCATGGCGTCCGTTTGCGGCTCCACGCTGGCGCTGATGGATACGGGTGTCCCGATTAAAGCCCCTGTCGCCGGTGTGGCGATGGGTCTGATCAAAGAAGGCGAAGAATACGAAATCCTGACCGACATCCAGGGTCTTGAAGACCACCTGGGCGATATGGACTTCAAAGTCGCCGGAACCACCACGGGCATCACTGCCCTGCAGATGGATATCAAGATTAAGGGCATTACGTCCGACATCATGAGTCGTGCGCTGGCACAGGCCCGCGAAGCCCGGCTGGAGATCCTGGGCAAAATGCTGGCTGCCATCGCAGAACCGCGTCCCGAATTGAAACCCCATGTGCCGCGCATCTCGATTGTGCGCATCCCGATCGACAAAATCGGCGCGATCATCGGCCCCGGCGGCAAGAACATCCGCGCCCTGCAGGAAGAAACCAACACCAAGATCGACATCGCCGACGATGGCACCGTTTACATCGCTGCCACCAACCGCGAAAACGAAATGGCTGCTCGCGAGCGCATCGAAGCCATCACTGAAACCCCCCAGGTTGGTCGCATCTACACCGGCAAGGTCGTTCGTGTGGCTGATTTCGGCGCCTTTGTCGAAATCCTGCCCAACATCGACGGTATGGTGCACATCTCCCAGCTCGACTCCGAGCGGGTTGAAAGAGTGGAAGACATCGTCAGCGTGGGCGACGAATTGACCGTGATGGTCACCAATATCGACCCCGAAGGCAAGATCCGCCTTTCCCGCCAGGCTGTCCTGGAAGGCTGGACCGCGGAAGAAGCCATGGAACGGGATCGCAATTCTCGCAGCAGCGGGCGCCCTTCCGGCAACCGCGGCGGCGGCGATCGCAATGATCGCGGAGGCAACGGTGGCGGTTATCGCGGTGGAGATCGCGGACGCAGCGGCGGTGGTGATCGCCGCGGTGGCGATCGCGGTCCGCGCCGCAACTAATCCCGGTTACGATAAGCAGAAAAACCCTCGGCCAGTTGGCCGAGGGTTTTTCTATCACTATTTGGATCGCTTAGAAGACGCCCAAA
>JACRAG010000426.1 GCA_016213455.1 Anaerolineae bacterium
CCAGCAGCGGGCCAAAATCGGTCATGGCGCCGATGCCGATGAAGATGAACAACGGGAACAGCTCGGTGCTGATGCCGAAGTCATACATGGTTTTCAGGAAGCCGCCTTCTTCGGTGATGCCGGTGAGTGGGAGGTTGGCCAGAATTGCCCCAAAACCAATCGGGAGCAGCAGATTCGGCTCGAACTCGTATTTCACCGCCAGGAAGATCAGCAGGCCGCCTACTGCAAGCATGACGATGTTCTGCCAGCCAAGGCTGGTGAACGCCTGCAGAAGAATGGACAGATTAGATAAGTCCATGAGGATTCCTCACGCCGAGAACTTGAACAACACTTCGCCGTAATTGACCCGTTGGGGTTCATGCACTTCCACGCTGGCGATGACCGTTTCACGTGGGGCGCGAATGGCGTTTTTCATTTTCATCGCTTCCAGGGCGCACAACTGCTGGCCATATTTGACCTTGTCACCCGGTTTCACCGCGATATCCAGAATCACGCCCGGCATGGGAGCCGTCATCGCGTCGCCAGAAGCAGCCGCGACCGGCGCCGGTTTGGCGGCGGCAGCGCGCGCTGGCTGAGCCGGGGCAGCCACAGCCGCAGGCGCTTTGACGACCGGCGCAGCGCTGGCAGTCTCGCCTTCCACGCTGACTTCATAAGCCTGCCCGTTGACGGTCACCGACATGGCGGGGCCGCCATCCAGGTTGTCAATTTCCACCTCAAAGGGTTTACCATTCACCAATACTTTGATGTTCTTCTTCATGCTCTCACTCCTAGCGTTTTTCCACTTTGCCAAGCCGCGCTTCCATCTTGCGCACTGACCACCAGCTGCCTTTGCTTTCCTGCAGGCTGTTGCCCAGGCTGCTGCGGCTGCGCCCACGCGCCACGGCAATCGCCGCGGCAATGGCTGCCACCACTTCACCTTCAGCGGTCAGGCTCTCATCCTCAATCTCAACCACTTCCAGCAGTTCGCCTTGTGGCAGTATTTCTACCGCTTCAGCCGCTTCCGCTTTGTTTGGGAAGAGTCTCTGCAGCACGATCATGATCAGGATGAAAACACCGAGCGCAAGGAATGTGATCAGCAGGCCCAACACGCTGACTTGCAAACCACTCATAAGATCATTCACAGCATCTCTCCTGTGTGGTGTTTACAGCGGCATGCAGCCGTGTTTTTTGGCGGGCAGGCTGTTTTGCTTGTCACGCAGCAGTTCCAACGCGGCAATCAGGCGCGGGCGGGTTTCTTCGGGCAGAAGAACATCGTCCACAAAGCCGCTGGCGGCAGCCCGATAGGGGTTGGAGAATTTGTCACGGAATTCAGCCACCAGGCGTGCGCGTTCAGCAGCCGGGTCAGCGTTGGAGCTGATCTCTTTGCGGAAGAGAATATTCACCGCGCCGTCTGCACCCATCACCGCGATCTCAGCGGTCGGCCAGGCATACACCAGGTCCGCATGGATGTGCTTGCTGCTCATCACGATGTACGCACCGCCGTAGCCCTTGCGGGTCACCACGGTCAACTTCGGCACAGTCGCCTCAGAGTACGCGTACACGATCTTCGCGCCGTGGCGGATGATGCCGGAGTGCTCCTGCGCCACACCAGGCATAAAGCCGGGCGAGTCCGAGAAGGTGATCAAGGGGATATTGAAGGCATCGCAGAAACGCACAAAGCGGGCGATCTTGTCGGAAGCGTCGATGTCGATCACACCGGACATGTACAGCGGCTGCTGACCAACCACACCCACCGGCTGCCCGTGCAGGCGCGCCAGGCCGACAATCGCGTTCTGCGCGAAGTTGGCGTGAACTTCCATGAAGCTGCCAAGGTCGAAGACCTTTTCGATCACCACGCGCATATCGTAGGGCGTGGAAGGATCGGCCGGGACCAGCGTGTTCAGTTCGGGGTCCATGCGCCACGGGTCATCCGTCACTTCGGCAGCCGGGGCAGGTTCGGTATTATTGGAGGGCAGGTAGCTGAGCAGTCTGCGCACCGTGTCGAACGATTCTTCTTCGCTCTCGGTGGCAAAATGCGCCACGCCGGAGACCGTCGAATGGGTCATGGCGCCGCCCAGAGTTTCCACATCCACCACTTCCTGGGTCACGGTTTTGATCACTTCCGGACCGGTGATGAACATGTTGCTGATCGATTTGGTCATGACCACAAAGTCGGTCAGAGCGGGCGAATAAACCGCGCCGCCCGCGCAGGGGCCAAGCATCACGCTGATCTGCGGGATGACGCCCGAAGCCAGCGTATTGCGGTAGAACAACTCACCATAAGCGGCCAGCGAGAAGACGCCTTCCTGAATGCGCGCACCGCCGCTGTCATTCAAACCAATCACGGGCACGCCGGCCTGCATCGCCAGGTCCATGGCTTTGGCCACTTTTTGACCGGCAACTTCGCCAAACGACCCGCCCAGGATGGTGAAATCCTGCGCATAAACGCACACACGCCGGCCGTTCACCTTGCCAAAGCCAGCCACCAACCCATCACCCAACGGTTTGGATTTGTGCATCCCGAAATCCGTGTGGCGATGAGTCATATAAGCATCGATTTCCTGGAAAGTCCCTTCATCCAGGAGTTGATTGATGCGCTCGCGGGCAGTCAGTTTGCCTTTGGCGTGCTGGGTATCGATGCGATCTTTCCCGCCGCCTTCTTGAATCTGCTTCCGATAATCGCGGACGCGTTCAATCAATGCTTTCTGCGCTTCTGTTGCGGTATCGACCGTTTCAGGGGTTGCAGATGGTTCGTTCATTCCGGGTTCCATCATTCAAACTCTCCATTGATTGGTTTTTGTGGGCAACTTGGTTGACAAGTATTGTGTCAAACATCAATCCGCTGTTTTCTGAAACCGATCGGCAGAGACCAGTACAAGAAATCGGTTGAAAGAGGTTTGACACGATATAAGGTAAGTTTACGGATGATTGTCTGACATTTCAAGTATCATCTTCCCGGCTATATTGCGCAATTTGTCACATACCGGCCGGGAAAAAGATGTGCCGGGGCTATCCCCCGGCACATCTGCGTTCATTTATTCCACCAGCCCGGCTTCCAGCAAGGCCAGGTAGACCTTTTCTGCTGAGAAGGGTGGGTTGGTAATTCGCAGCCCGGTCGCGTCATACAGCGCTGCGGCTACTGCAGCGATCGAGGGCACCAGGGGGTGCTCACCGATGCCGCGCGCGCCGAAGGGACCATCGTCCTGGGCGTGCTCGATGATAAAGGTGTCGATCTCCGCCGGCACATCCGCCGCCGTGGCGATGCGGTAGTCCACAAAGCTGGGATTGCGCATCACACCGTCCACAAGTTGGCAGCCTTCGAACAGCGCCGAGCTGAGACCCTGGATGAAGCCGCCTTCCATTTGCTGGCGAACCATATCCGGATTGATCGCCTTGCCAACATCGAATGCGCAGGCAGCCCGCAGCACTTCGATCCGGCCGGTTTCTTTGTCCACTTCGATCTCCACGCCCTGTGCGCCGGTGGTGTAATGCACCACGGCCCGGTTGCCCTGGCCGGTTTCAGCGTCCAGGCCGGTGACGTAGGAGGGCATGAATGACCCCGCGCCCACAATCGGGCCGCCGATCCAGCCGCCATCATTGGGCTTGGGTAGGCCGTACACCACGATATCTTTGATCGACACGGACTCCTCGGTCTTGTAGGAGATCACATAACCGTCTTTGATATCCAGGTCCTTGGCATCTTCACCCCAGGCTTCCGCCACCACATCCAGCACCTTCTTGCGCGCATCCAAAGCCGCGTTGCGCACAGCATTACCCATCGACCAGGTCAGGCGACTTGCCACCGTCTGCCACTCGTAAGGGCTGTAGCGCGTATCGATCGGACCGGAGACCTTGACGTTCTCATACGGCACACCCAGCGCCTCAGCGGCGATCTGGGCCATGGCGGTGAAGGTGCCCTGGCCAATTTCCTGACCACCCACGCTGACCGTCACGGTGCCGTCCGAGTTCATCTTGACCAGCGCCGAAGAACCGGCGTTGGGGGGCATGGCGGGGGCCTTCCAGGCCAGCGCAACGCCCTTGCCGCGCAGTTTGTTGGGGGCAGAGGGTTTGTCTTTGATTTCCCAATCCAGCGCCTGGGCCACTTTTTCGATGCACTCTTTGATGCCAACGTCATGGATGACCATGCCCGTGGCGAGCACATCCCCACCCTGGACGCAGTTCTTCTTGTGGAATTCGACCGGATCGAGGCCGATCTTGGCAGCCAGCATGTCCATTGCCTGGTCCACACCGGTGTGCAGTTCGGCCATGCCAAATCCGCGGTAAGCGCCGCCAACCGGGTGATTGGTGTACACGCAGATCGAGTCGGTGGCGACATTCGGAATGTCATAGGGTCCTGTGCTGGAATAACCGCCCGCGCGGGTGACATTGACGCCGTACTCGGTGTAAGCGCCGCCGTCCCAGTACATGCGGTTCTGTAGCGCCAGCAGGTTGCCTTCTTTGTCGCAGCCCACTTTGATCTTGATCACCAGACCCTGGCGAACGAAGTTGGTGTAGAACTCTTCTTCGCGGGTCAGGCGGAATTTGATCGGCTGGCCTTTGTATTTCATCGCCATGGCGACCGGAATGGCTTCCATGGTCACGCCGGCTTTGCAGCCAAAACCGCCGCCGATCAACGGTGCAATCACGCGGAAATCGCTTTCCGGGATGTGCAGCGCTTTAGCCAGCAGCGCGCGTTGGGCAAAGGGCGACTGCGTGGAAGCCCACAGGGTCACCTGCCCGTTGTCTTCGCATTTGGCCACAGCCACATGCGGTTCAATCGGCACGTGCTGGACATGCGGGATGCGGAAGGTGTGCTCCACAATGGCAGCGCACTGGGTCCAGGCCGCTTCGATGTCACCCTTGCGGATTTTGAAGTGGTTGGAGATGTTGGAATTGGCCACCGGGAAAATGAAATTCGGGTGGTCATAGTTGCCCAGGTCGGGGTGAATGAGCGGAGCTTCAGGACTGGCGCCGAATTCAGGATCCAGCACCGGGGTGAGCAGCTCATATTCCACATCGATCAGGTCCACCGCGGCTTCCGCGATTTCTTCCGTGGTTGCCACAACACCCACAACTGCCTCACCGACAAAGCGCACCTTGCCGCGAGCGAAGAAACAGCGGTCTTTCAGGTACAGACCAATCAGATCGGGGAAGTCATCGCCGGTGGCGACACCCTTCACACCCGGCAGTTTGAGGGCTTTGGAGTAGTCAATCTTCTTTATCAAAGCGTGCGGATGCGGGCTGCGCTTGACACGGCAGTGCAACAGACCGGGTCCAAACTGAATATCATCTGTATAGGTCGCGCCGCCGGTCACTTTTTCCAGCACATCATTGCGCGCAACGCTCTTACCAACCGGATTATTCGTTCTTGTGTTTTGAGCGACTACCATAACGTCGTCTCCTTGTTTTTTGCCTGGTAATTCGGGGTTATGCCGGGTTACTTAACCGCGGCGCTCTCCGCCTCGGCGGCCCGCGAAATGGCCGTCACGATGCGGTTGTACCCGGTGCAGCGGCACAAATTGCCGGAAATCGCATCGCGAATGTCAAATTCCGTCGGATGCGGATTGCGGTTGAGCAGCGCGCGCGCTGACATGAGGATGCCCGGCGTGCAGAACCCACACTGTACGCCGCCTTCCTCCAGAATCATCTTTTGGACCATATCCAGATCACCACTGGAGGCCAGACCTTCGATGGTGGTGATTTCAGCGCCGTCACATTCTGCGGCAACCACCATGCAGCTGTTCACAGCATCCCCGTTGAGGATGACCGTGCAGGCGCCGCATTCCCCGGAAGCGCAGCCGTTTTTCGTTCCGGTCAGACCCAGTTTATCCCGCAGCATCTGCAGAAGGGTCAGATTGCCCGGAACATCCACCTGCTCCAGGTTACCATTAATTCGAATCGTTATGCGGTGAAAAGACATAAAATCCTCCAATCCACGGCAAGGGCTTACGCGTCCTTGCGGATCTTAGACCAGATATCGACCAACGCATTGCGAGTCAGGTTGCGCACCATTTGCTTGCGGTAACGCGCGCTGCCGCGCACATCGTCGATCGGCGTGCAGCTTTCGTACGCCAGTTGTGCAGCTTCTGCAAGAACTGCCTCATCAATGGGCTTGCTCGCCAAAAGCTCTTCCGCCTTGGGCACACGCAGCGGAATGGGGGCCACCGAAGCCAGCGCAATGCGGAAACGATAACCTGATGCAGCACTGGAGTCAGGATAGCCAAAAGCCGTAACGCCTACAATCGCCAAGTCGCCAAGCTTGTTGCGACCAAGCTTGATATACCTGCCGGAATTTCCTTGGGGAGGGAGCGGGAATGACACCGAAACCGCGATGTCACCCGGTTTCAAGTTGGTGCGGCCTGGACCCTTGAAGAAACCATTGAGCGGTTCGTCACGATATCCATCCGGACCAAACACACGCAGCACGCCTTCGAGGAGCATGCTGGCGCCGATCGTATCGCCCGCGGGAGACGCATTGCAAATGTTACCCACAATCGTCGCGCGCGAACGCAGTTGGTAGCTCGCCACCCAGTGACAAGCCTCTGCCAGCAAAGGATAATGCTTGATGACGGCTGGATGAGCAGCAACTTTGTTCATCGGCACAGCGGCGCCAATCGTCAACCCCACTGCGGGGTCAAAAGTGATCTGGTTGGTTCCATCCAGCCCCTTTACATCCACCAGATACTTTGTCTTCCAGATACCATCGCGCATGCGCACGATGCAGTCTGTGGCGCCAAGAAATGGGCGCGACTCACCAGCATGGGCAACTAAGAATTTGCTGGCTTCTTCCAGGGAAGCTGGTTTCACATATTCCACAAAATCGGGCAATCCTGGATGCGCATTATTCATAGGTAGGTCCTTTCAGGGGCCACTACCCGGCGCCTTCGCGCCGGGTAGTGACTTGAAGACTAGAAAAACGGATGTTGATTAGTCGTTAATATTCTCGCGTTCCTTGACGCCGAACATGGAGGGCGGCAGGACCAGGAACAGCGTGTTGACAAGGATACCCACGATCGCGGCGAACACGATGGCGGGGATGCCGGAGGGGAAGACCACCGGGATCGGGAAGGGGAACAGGCCGTCTTTGAGGCCCAGGTTACCACCAATGCCCAGGATCAGGATGATCGAGCCAACAGCCAGCTGGCGCGGGTCAAACAGGTTGACTTTTTCAGACTGGATCAGCGCAACGCCCTGAACGCCAATGACGCCGAACAGGTAGATCGCCAGGCCACCGGTCACAGCGGTCGGGATGGTGTTGACCACAGCCGCCAGTTTGCCGATGAAGCCCATCAGGATCGCCATGACGCCGGCAGCCATCAACACAGAGGTTGAGTAGTTGCGGGTGATGGCCATCAGGGAGTTATTCTCGCCGTAGTTAGTGCCGGCGCAGCCGCCCAACAGACCATTCACAACGTCGTTCGAACCGTCAGCAATCAGGTTCAGGCCGATGAGGCGTTTGATCTCGAGTGCGGGTTTGCCAAGTTCTTTGGCCAGCGCGTCGATGTACAGGCTCATCTGATACAGGTGAGCGGTCGATTCCGGAACCGTCGCGATCGCGATGAGTGCGATGCTCAGGATGGCGCCCCAGGCGCGAGGATCTTCGAAGGCGGGCAGGGTGATGGCGGGAACGCGGAACCACTGCGCATCGGCAATCACCTGGAAGTTGACCAGGCCCATCAACAGGGAAATGATATAGCCAACCACTGCGCCGAAGAGGATCGGCAGCATACCCCACAGCCCTTTACCCTGCAAGTAAACAGAGAAAATGACCGTAAAGACCAGGGTGACGAAAGCCACAACCCAGTTGGCGGAAGCCATGCCCAGCGCGGCGCCGGCCAGAGCAATACCAATCACGATGGCGATGGTGCCGGTGATGATGGGAGGCAGCACTCTGTCAAGCGCTTCTTTACCGATGCGCATGATCAGCAGGCCCAAGAGCACTTCTACAACGGCGGTGCCGAGGATGCCAACCTGGACGATGCGGATACCATCGGGGCAGTAGAAGGTGTCAGCAGCGGTGAAGCAGTCTTTTGCGTACAGGTTCATCACGGTGATGACCACGGTGATGTAGCTGAAGCTGGAACCGTAGTACATTGGGATGCGGCGGCCGGACACCAGCAGCGCCACGATGGTGCCGAGGCCAGAGGCCAGCAGGGTCACACCGACGTCGAACTTGGTCAGAATGGCGACCAGAACGGTGGCAGGGAACATGGTCAGCACTTGTTGGAAACCAAGGCTGAGCATGGCGCCCACAGAGGGGGTATCCTGTGGCAGGAAGCCCATTACATTCGATTTCGCTTTCGCGTTAGCCATTACTTCACTCCTTATCAGGCAGTCTCAAAAAATGGAATAAACAAAAAAATTGACTGACACTTACATTGCATTCCACCTCTGTATGATGACGGTCATCCTCCTACGAAGAAAATAAGTTCCACTGGAGCGTTCTACATTACCCCAATGGCATTCCAAAAGAAAAGCAGCCGATCTAAGCCGGCTGCCTTTCATGATGGTAAGAGATGTGGCTGCAAATGCCCATGATAAGGCAAAGGAACCACCCCGAAAAAGCGATCGAACCTACATGCTTTTTCGCTGGAAAGAAAAAGACCAATTTATTGCTGCAGATTGTCAGGTTCATTCCAATATTGTTTGTGCTGCAGTCGAAATCGGACAAAATAAAACAGGTTTTACGAACAGTGGAAACTTACCACTGATTCAAACCCGTCGATGCGCATTTGGTTGCGCAAAAATTATTAATAAGTTGGAGTAGTTGTAAGACAACTAGTTTATAGCATGATTAATTCACGATTTCAATAGGGATAAATGTAATGTTCATAAAAAATCTCCGGGCTGTCCAATCTGCCCGGAGGTTTTTTAAGCGTGGTCGTTATGCCGTCTGGTTATCGAGAAATTCTTTTAACCGCAGCGACTGTGCTTCCATGCTGGCGATCAATTCTTCCGCGCCTTCCAGGCTGCCGGAACGGGCTTTTTTCTCCAATTCCTGGGCTGCCGCCACCAGATTCTCGGCATTGAAGGCTGCCCCGGCGCCCTTCAAGCTGTGAGCCACCTGCGATACAGCCTGCGTGTTGCCACTCGCCAAAGCGCTGCGCATCTGCCGGCTGCCGCTTTCCACCTGGTGAATGTACTCGGAAAGCATTTCGCACAAAAAAGTCATATCGTCGCCAAAACGCGGCAGCGCCTTCTTAAGATCCAGCGGAGAGTCTGTTTCAGGCTCCTCGGCCCCATCTGCGGCAGCGGTCCACCGTTCCAGCACGCGCAGCAGTTCCTCACGCTGCAGTGGTTTGGCCAGGTAATCATCCATACCGGCTTCCAGGCACATCTCGCGATCGCCCTGCATGGCATGCGCGGTAAGCGCCACAATGGGGATGTGCTGACCGGGCTTTTCTCGCTGGCGAATTAAGCGGCTGGCAGCCAGGCCATCCAGTTCGGGCATCTGAACATCCATCAGCACCACGGAATAGGATTGGCTGAAGACCGCCTCTACGGCTTTGAAACCGTTGTCCACCACATCGACAGGATAGCCTGCTTTTCCCAACATCACCACCGCTAATTTTTGATTGACTGGGTTATCTTCCGCTAAAAGTAAACGCATATTGTGCCTTTTCTGTTCGAGCAGCGAATGGCGGGTGACAATGGGGGCTGGCACGCTGCTGGCAGGTGCGCTCGTCCGCGCCACCAGCGTGGTGAGAGCCTCCACCAATTGCGCCTGTTTGATCGGTTTGACCAGGTATGCGCTGCACCCCTGTGATTCCAGGCGAGCCGCGTCACCGCGCTGCCCCATCGAGGTGAGCATGATCACCGTCGTGTCGCCAACATCTGCATCCTGCTTGATCGCAAGCAGGGTTTGCTCGCCGTCCATCTCCGGCATTTGCATATCCAGCAACACAAATCGGAACGGATCACCCGCCGCCTGCGCCGCCTGCAGCGCTGCAATCCCGCCCCTGCCGCTGTCCACCGTCTCAATCCGGCAGCCATACACCTCAAGCATCTTCTCCAGGATCAGGCGGTTGGTGCGGTTGTCGTCAATCCCCAGGATGCGCAGGCCTCCCAGCGTGACCGGAGATGCGGGCTCCGGTGCAGCGACCTGCACGCCTTTTTCGAATCGAGCAGAGAACCAGAAAGTGCTGCCTTTGCCCGGTTCACTTTCCACGCCAATGTTGCCGTGCATCATTTTCACCAGCTGATTGGAAATTGCCAGCCCAAGGCCTGTCCCGCCATACTGGCGCGTGGTGGAATTGTCCACCTGCATGAACCGCTCAAAAATCACTGACAGCCGGTCTTTGGGGATGCCAATGCCTGTATCGCTGACGGTGAAGAGCAGCGCCACCTTGTCATCTTCATCGTCTTCCAGCATGACCCGGATGACCACCTCGCCCTGGTTGGTGAACTTGATTGCGTTGCCAACCAGGTTAACCAGCACCTGGCGCAGCCTGCCTGGATCACCCTTGAGCAATGAGGGCACGTTGTGATGGATCATGCAGGCCAATTCCAGGTCTTTTACTTCAGCGCGCTGCGCCATGATGGCAGCCACACCTTCCACCGTTGTGCGTAAATCGAAGTTAATTTGCTCCAGCGTAAGCCGGCCCGCCTCAATCTTGGAGAAGTCGAGAATGTCATTGATCACTGCCAGCAGCGCATCCGCGCTCTGCCGGGCTGTGTCCAGATAATCCAACTGCTCCGAGTTCATGTCGGTGCCCTGGAGCAGTTCCAACATACCGATCACCCCGTTCATGGGGGTGCGGATTTCATGGCTCATGTTGGCGAGAAAATCGCTCTTGGCCCGGTCCGCCGCTTCCGCAGCCCGGCGGGCACGTTCCAGATCGCCAATATCATGGTACAGGCCGATCACCCCCACCCGTTGACCCGACACCACCACCGGCACAGCGAAGAGTTCAACATCCACCAGGTGACCATCTTTATGCTTACGCTGTGTCATGGCATGGACGGAGCCGCCCCCAACCACGGTGTTTGAAAAACCGCGACCCTGTTCAGCCAGTTGCTCGGGCACGATGAGAGTTTCAATGCTCTCCCCTCGCGCTTCAGCCAAACTGTATCCAAACAAATGCTCAAAAGCCGGATTGCAGGAGGCCACTTTTTGCTGGGTATCCAGGGTGACAATCGCCACCGGGCTGGTCTGTACCAGCGATTCAAAGAATTGCTTCTGGCGGTCGATCTCCTGAAAATATTCCACCCGTTCGGTCACATCTCTCACCACATAGATGGCGCCCATGCTGTTATCTTCACGCCGGATGGCATAATGATTGACCGTGTACCAGCCCGGCAAGCGCGGGATCTGCACCTGCTGCACGCCTGCCAGATCGCGCAGTGCATAATGGGTATGGCTGTTAAAGAACAGGACATTAATCGATTGGCCAAGCAGATTCTGAAATGACAAATCCAAGGCGCGCACCGCCGCCAGGTTGCAGCGCACCACTTTGTCGTTCTCATCGGTGAGGAGGATCAAATCTGACACGGCATCAAAAATGGCTTCCCATTCTTTTTTGGCGCGGCTGATGATGGTTTCAATGCGCTTGCGTTCCTGCACCTCGCTTGCCAGCACCGCATTGGCCCGACCGATCTCTGCGGTACGGTCTTCCACCTGTTTTTCAAGACCCATCGAAAGCGCCAGCACATTGTCCTGCCGCCAACCGATCACCAATGCAAACAAACCCAGGACAAAGGGCGCGCTGTCGATGATCCACATCAATGGGTTGGATTGGGCGCGCAAAAATCCTTCGACCAATCCCGGTTGGTCAGTCATGCGGAGCATTTCCACATGAACGCCCAACGCCACAAAAACCAGGCCAATCGCGAATCCAAAGATCGCATATGGCCTGGAACCGGACATGCGTCTCGTACTCTTCAACAGCGCCTTGGGCGAATGCATGGTTTCCTCAAAGAAAAAAGGATCACATCATTAAAGGATCGACCACGCGATCTTATACTTTACAGGCAGAATAACTGCAAGCAGGTTGAACGCAATGGTTACACATCATACATTATAGAAGGAAATGAGAGGTCGCGGTTTATTAGATTTGTAAGGGCTCATTTTGCTTGACATGTACGCGAGTTGGTGGATAATAAAATAGAACATAAATTCTATGACGCGCCTCCTGTTTTTACCCGACCCCGATACCCTGCTCTGGCTGGAATCCCCCCTGCCCGAGCATGACCTGGTACTGGACATCCAAAGCGGACATTGGATGCCGCCTGACCCGTATTCAAACTTAGTCGGCAATCTCGACGCTGCTGCACAGAACGGCATCGTCACCGTGTCCGTCCGGCGGGAACCTGTCGATCGACCTCCGGTGCTACGTTTGAACCGCCGGCAGCAGGAAGTGTTGAAAGGCATTGCCGAAGGCCTGACCACCCGCCAGATGGCCGTGCGCCTGCGCCTATCAACTCGCACGGTGAATTATTACATCGCCGAGTTAAAGCAGCGTTTCGATGCGCCCAATCGGGCCGCCTTGATCGCCGAGGCAGCCCTGTATCTTAAATCCATTCAGCGTTGATCAGGAAATTTTTTGCCAGCCCTGGTATAGCCCCAGTTGACCGCAGTGCCCATCGCTGGAAAATTCCCAGCGCACCAAAAAACCGGCGCACGCAGCCAGGTCAGCCAGCTCCTCACGCGAAAAGAGATGCACATAGCGCAGCCCGGTCTCTTCCGGCCCATTCGGCAGCGAAAACCGCCAATCCAGCAGCGTGTCCCCTGCTTCCACATCTTCTTCTTGCAAACCCGCCTGGCTCCACGCCACCTGACGGGCCAGCCACTTGGGATCATGTTGGAATTGCCACTCGGAATGAATGAACCAACCACCCGGCGGCAGCAGATCGGCTACCCGGCGCAACAAGCGAACCCGCAGCTCCGCCGATGGCAGGTGATGCAGCACGGCAAACGCCGTCACTCCGGTCAGGGCGATGCCTTGCGCCAAGTTGGCCCATACATCCCCCGCCAGGTCTGCCTGGTGAAATTCCACCCCAGGCGCATTTCCAACACTGCTGCGGGCTTCTGCCAGCAATTCCGCGCTCTGATCGACGCCGATGTAGCACCCGCTGCGCCGCTCAGCCAGCCAGGCGGTTGCCAGCGCCCCGCTGCCACAGCCCAGGTCCAGCCAGTTTCCTTCCAGCAGGTGCTCCTGCAACACGCGCCGCACACCGTTCTGCAGTCTGCGGCGGGTGGCAGCAAAAGACGGGCCAAAACGGCTGTAAAAAATCCGGTTGATTTCCAACAAGCGCGCAACGGTTTCTGGCTGCATGCCCCCAATTCTACCCCCTTCCTGCCCGCGGCAACCAACCTTTAACAACACCCGGACAATCTGGTATCATACCCCTCTATGCAATGGCACGCGCGTTACCAACAATCGCCTGAACGGGAAGAACTGGCCCGCCTCGTCCTCGAAGACGTGCGCGGCGGACTGGACGTGTTCAGCGCCATCAAACGCCACCCACTTCCGGCGGGCGGTTACCTGCCCAAGTCGTTGTTGGTACAGGTTTACCAGGCCATGGTCGAAGCCGGCGAATGGGAGCCGGACCGCCAGTTCCTGGCGCGCATCCGCATGAAGCCCGTACGCACCCTCTCAGGGGTCACCACCGTCACAGTCCTCACCGCACCCTATCCGTGCCCGGGCAAATGCATCTTCTGCCCCACGGATGCGCGCATGCCCAAAAGCTACCTGCCAGATGAACCCGGCGCAATGCGCGGGCTGCAAAACGAATTTGACCCCTACCGCCAGGTGGCGACCCGTCTGACTGCCCTGCGCGCCACGGGGCACCCCACCGAAAAAATTGAGCTGCTCATCCTGGGCGGCACCTTCAGCGCCTACCGCAAGGATTATCAAGAGTGGTTTGTGCGGCGCTGTTTTGACGCCCTGAACGAAGTTGACTCGCCCACCCTGGCGGAAGCCCACCAGTTCAACGAAAGCGCCGCGCACCGCAATGTGGGGCTGGTCATCGAAACCCGCCCCGACGAGATCACCCCGGCGGAGTTAGCCTGGCTGCGCAAACTGGGCGTCACCAAAGTACAGATGGGCGTGCAGTCGATGAACGATCGCATCCTGGCGCTGAATAAGCGCGGGCACACCGCCGCAGAAACACTCAAAGCCTGCAGCCTGCTGCGCGCCGGCGGTTTCAAGATCGTCTTGCACTGGATGCCCAACCTGCTGGGCGCGACACCCGCGTCAGACATTGAGGATTTTGCGCATTTCTGGTCGGATGGCTATGCTCCGGATGAGCTGAAGATCTATCCCTGCCAGCTGTTGGCAAACACCGATCTATACGCCTACTGGCAGCGCGGCGAGTATCACCCCTATAGCACCGAGGAGCTGGTGGACCTGATCGCCACGATCAAGCCGACCATTCCGGAATACTGCCGGGTCAATCGCGTCATTCGCGACATCCCCTCGACAAACGTGGTGGAAGGCAACCGCCGCACCAGCCTGCGACAGGACGTATTGGAAGAATTGGCCCGGCGTGGACAGGCCTGCCGCTGCGTGCGCTGCCGCGAGGTGCGCGGTGAGCCGGTGGCAGCCGCCGAACTGACTCTCAAAGATATGCCTTATTCCTCAGCCTACGCTGAAGAGCACTTCCTGCAGTTCCTCACCCCACAGGACCGCATCGCAGGTTACCTGCGCTTGAGCCTTCCCCAGCCTGGCGCGCCGGATGTGACCGCCACCCTCCCGGATTTGAAAGGGGCTGCCCTGATCCGTGAGGTGCATGTGTACGGGCAATCGCTATTAGTGGGCGAGGAATCTCCCGGCGCAGCGCAGCACATTGGCCTGGGTACCCGCCTGATTCAAAAAGCGGCGGAAATTGCAGCAGCAGCCGGCTTCCGCCGGCTGGCTGTGATCGGCGCGGTTGGCACCCGCCTGTATTATCAATCCCGCGGGTTTGAGCGCGGCGAGCTGTATCAGGTGATGGCGTTAAGCGGGCGGGAATAATTTTAGCAGGCTGCCCGGCGCATATTTCTCCACCATCTCGCTGGATATCCCATTCTGCTTGCAAATCGCGGCATACAAATCCACACTGGGGCGGCGAATGCGCTGCTGCGTATCGACATCCAACCCCCACAGCCCAAAGCGCTGGGTCCAGCCGCGTTCCCACTCAAAATTATCCACCAGCGACCAGTGAAAATAGCCTTTGATCGGCCAGTTAAAGTTGACCGCACGCCACACCTGGTGCAAATGCTCCACCAGGTAACGCGGACGCAGGTGGTCATCCGCATCTTCCACGCCATTCTCGGTCACAATCACCGGCAGCCCGAAACCTTTGGCCCATTTGAGCACCTTGAAGAAACCCTCCGGCTGGTGGGCAATGAAACCGGTCGTTGATAACTCGGCATCCTTGGGATAGAACCGCCTGCCAAACGCGTCCGAAGCGCGTGTCAGGTCAAACTTCACCAACTCCTGGGTGTAATAGTTGACGCCGAAGAAATCCTGGGTTCCAATCGCCTCAGGCACATGGGCGCTAAAGTTCAACACCTGCAGCTTGCCGGTCATCAGCGCTTTCGGGAAGGCTTCATTAAAGAATGAATTGGTGATATTCGCCGGGATCGAATCCAGCCAGGTCAACGGTCCGGCAGGGATGATCGGGCGGCTGGCATGCGCCACACCCACCCGCGCTTCCCGCTGCAGGTTATGGATGATCCGGTACGCCAGCACATGTCCTTTGAGCAGATTGGCATACACCTTCATTCCAGCTCGCAAATCCGTTTTTCCGGGAGGAAACAGCCCGGACACGTAGCTCATAAAGGTATAAACATTTGGCTCATTAATTGTGATCCACATCGTGCAGTATTCCTGCAGCGCTTCCACCGTCTTTTGCACAAATGCTGCGAAAAGCACCGGGGTTTCGTCATTCTCCCATCCGCCGCGTTCCGCCACCCACAATGGATTGGCAAAATGATGCAGCGTCACCATGGGGGTCATCCCGCGTTCATACAAACCACGCAGCATCGCGCGGTAACGCTCCAGAGCATCCTCATCCCAACGGTCCGGCGCCGGCTGGATGCGCGACCATTCCACCGAGAGGCGATGCGCGTTCTGCCCGGTTTCACGGGCGCGATCGAAATCCTCCCGCCAGCGCCCACCCCACCAGTCACACGCCAACCCGGAACGGTGCGCATGAATGATGCGTCCGGGTTGTTCTTCCCAGGCCCACCAATCATTGTTGCGATTGTTGCCTTCCACCTGATGTGACGATGTGGCGGCGCCCCATAAAAAGCCGGCGGGGAATGTAAATGTGGCTTGCGGCATACCATCACTCCTGATTAGAAAATCGAATTGATCACCAGCCGGATTGTCCACAGGCACCGGTCAGGGCTGTGGACCCCAGACACGCAGGGTACCGTCTTCACCAATGGTCAGCATGGCCCGGCTGCCCGCCAAAAAAGCGATGCGACGGACCGCCCCACGATGACCTTCCAGCACGCGCAGGCGTTCCTTGGTATTGGCCCAATAAAGCTCCACTTTTCCGCTGGACCAACCGATTGCCAGAAAAGCGCTGTCGGGTGAATAGGCAACCGCGGTAGGCGTTTCATCTTCGCGATAATCGAACAGCACCGTCTCAATCCCGGTATTAACCTCGATGATGCGCCCGGTGCCGTCACCCACCACAGCGATCTGGCTCCCGTCCAGTGAAAAGGCTGCGTCTTCCAGCCCGATCCCGCCGATGGTGCGTACCAGCACGCCATCCGTCCCGCGAATGTTCAGCCCGTTGGACGTCAGGGAGGCAAAGCGCCCGCTGTCTGGCGCGAAGAGGATACGCAGCGGCACATACACTTCCTGAATTTTGCGCAGCAGGAAATCCCGCGGCAGATCATACAGGAAAACCAGCTGGTTTTCTCCACCCCAGGCCAGCCATTCGCCGCTGGGCGAGAAGGCCACAGACCACAGCGGTGGTCCGCCTTCCCCCAGGATGGAGATGAACCGGCCGTCACTGACCCGGTAAAGCCGCACCAGGCTGTCACTCGCAGCCACGGCGATGGTCTGCCCGCCCGGATAGAAGGACAGACTGCGCACCTGGCCCGGCAAATCGCCGATGACGCGGATCAGGCTGCCATCCAGAGAGGAGCGCAGTTCCACCGTGCGGTAACCCGCCAGGGCGACTGTGCTGCCATCCGGCGAGATGACCACGTCATAATATCTTCCGAATGATTGCGCGCTGGAGACGCCGCTGGCAGCCGGCAGGTTCCACACATCCAACCCGGCGGCAGCCAATCGGACGGAATCGGCCGAAAAGGCCACCTGAACCGGAAGTCCCTTTCCTTTGAAGGTCTGGCGAGCCCCGCCGCCCTGGCTGGACCAGATGCGCACCACCTGGTTGGCAAAGCCGGCTGCGATGGTGCGCCCATCCGGCGAATAGGCTACGCTGAGCAGCATCTCATTCTGCCCTTCTGCGCCGCCTGCCATGAACAGGTTTACTGACGGCGAGCCGTCGGATGTGGAAAACACCTCGATGGAATTGTTATTGAGATAATCTTTGCGTCCGTCCGGATACGCCACCGCCAGGGAGGCGCTGTCAGGCGAAAAAGCCATCGCGCCGGGGACGGCTGAACCGGTCGGCAGCGCAAACAGTGCCGCGCCGTCACGGGTGCGCACAATCTGCACTGTACCGCGCCCGTGCAGCGCAGCCAGGTTGAAGTCCGGCGAAAGCACAGCGTTGCTTAAAGGCGATCCCGGTCCGCCGATTGGGGCGCTGGCTGATAAAGTAGAGGATTCGACGTCCCAGGCTTCGAATTGGCCGCCTTTTCCCGGCACAATCCCCACCAGACCCACCTGTCCGCCGTCCGGTGAAAAATGCAGGTCCAAAGCTTGCGCCGAAGCCGGAGAATCCAGCGCAGTCAGGCGTTGCATGGTCTCCAACGACCACAGCTCCAATTGCCCGGTTGTCACCGCCAGCGTCTTGCCATCCGGAGCAATCGCCACCTGGTTGGCCTCCCAGGCAGCCAAAACACCCATTTCCGTCAAATCGTCAGCATGGAAAAGAACAACGCCGGAGCGAGTCGCCACCGCAACCAGGCTGCCGTCTGGCGACCAGGCCAGGTCGCGGCTGCTGCCCAGCCCCCAGCGTGCCAGTTCGACCACCCGCTGCAGGTTGATTTCCACAATTCCCTGGGGATCGAAGGAAATGGGCGTGCCTGCCAGCACCGGCGTGGGCGTGGCAGTGGGTGTTGGCGTGGCGGTCGGGGTAGGAGTCGGAGTGCGGGTGGGGGTTGCCGTGGGACGCGGGGTGCGGGATGGCGCCATGGTGGCGGTGACGGCTGGTGTTGGGTTCGCAGCGCAAGCCGCCGCCCCCAAGCTCAGCAAGATGAGGATACAGCATCGCAACCAGGCAGTCCGCCAGCGAAAAATCATGCTTCGCTCCATTTA
>JACRAG010000423.1 GCA_016213455.1 Anaerolineae bacterium
GCAGGCCTACTTGAATGTCGTAGCGGATCAGGCTGGCGTTCTTTTCAGCGACACATTCCACAAACCGGCTGGCAAACCCCTCCAGCACCAAGTCGCGCTGGGTTTCGCCGGCGATCCCCACCTTCCAAAGCGCCTGCAGACAGTGGCGGGCGGTGACAAAACGTTCGTCGCGGGTGACTGCCAGCAAGGCGGCAAAGTCTTTCCGGATGCGCAGTTCGGGGTCGCTTTGGGCCAGGTTGCACAGCACCTGGGCTGCGATGGAACGCACGTGGTTGTCCTGGTGGCGCAGTGCAACCAGCAGTTCGTCCCAGACAACGTAAGCCCAATCCACCGGCTGTTCTGTACCGACCATCAGGCGCATATAGGCCTGGGTTTGCAGTTCACGATCTTGCGAATACAGGTTGGTCATGGCATCTTGCATGGTCATGTCCATTTACGCCTCCTGATGATCTGGCTGATATACCAGAAGGACATTGCCATTGCGGAAGGCGCGCGTCTCTTGCAGCCGCAGTGCCAGCGGAGACCGCAGATCCTCAAACATTGGTCTGCCGCGCCCCAGCACGACCGGGTTGACCAGCAGGCGGTATTCGTCGATCAGGTTCTCGCGCATCAGACTGGCAGCCAGGTTGGCGCTGCCGAAAATGAACAGGTCGGCGCCGGGCTGCTGTCTGAGGTCGCGAATGGCATCGCCGGCGGGCCAGTTGACCAGCCGGGTGTTGTTCCACGTCACGACGGTCAGTGTGCGAGAGAACACGAATTTGGGGATGCGGTTCATGATGTCCGTCACCACTGGATCGTCCTGCTGCGCCTGTGGGGTGGGCCAGTATCCTGCCATCATCTGGTAGGTCACGCGCCCAAAGATCAACCCGCCTGCTGCGCCGGTTTGTTGGATGGCGAACTGGTTGAACTCCTCATCGACATTATGCCAATCGATTTCACCGCCTGGTCCGGCAAAGAACCCGTCCAGGGTGATCAGATTGAACAGGATGATTTTGCTCACGTTGATCCTCTCGAGGCGGCTTCATCACCGGCGAAGGTCAGTCCCCGTTCAGCCAGGACAGTGCGCAGCAGATCGAGTGCTTTGGGTCCCATGCCGTGCAATTTCCGCAGATCGGCTTCGCGGAAGGCGGTCAATTGTTCCAGGCGGGTGATGCCGGCCTGGTGCAGGGCGCGCAGCGCCGGTTGGGACAGCCTGGCAGGTAGGTCATGCATGGTTTCAGGGGTCATGGTTTTTTCTCCAGGGCGTATACGCGCTCCAGCATCTGGCGGATGAGTCCCAGGTGAAAAGCGGCATGGGGGACAAGCGCCAGCACACCGTTTAGATAGGCGCCAGGCAGGTCCTGCTGTGTTTTCAACAGGCTGCACAGCGTGTCAAACTCCTTGCGCAGCCCGGCACGCAGCTCATCCCAGGCAGCCGGGTCGCTTTGGATGAGATCCCAACTGGTATGCCAGTCGGTACGATAGGGTGCGCCCTGCAGTGCACCATTGGCGTTGGCCAAACTCCAGCGTAAATGCTCTACGTTGGCAGCGATGGTCGAACCACGCGCGCCGGTGCCGTCCACCGAACGCGAAGCCTGATCGGCACTGACCCGGGCGATGATCCCCAGAATGCCGGAGTCGGCTTCGTCATCGCTGAACCAGGTTTCGGGCGGGTCGGGCGGACCGAAATAGGCTTCTTCCAGCAGGGTCAAGGTGGATTGGATAACCGTTTTGACGGGCAGGTTGCTCATGCAGGTTATTCCTTGGTGGCGGTCAGGCCAGGGTTGAAGCGCTGCTGGCTGCGCGCGCGGGCGCGAGAGGCTTCTGTTTCACGGTTGAGCGGCACAGCATTGGTTTTTAATGCCTGCAGCAGGGCTTCCGAAGCTGCCTGCACTTCCGCCACGGCGGCATCGAAAGCGGCTTGATTGGCTTGCGAAGGCCGGGCAAACCCGCTGATCTTGCGCACGTATTGCAGGGCTGCCGCGCGAATTTCTTCTTCAGTTGCGGGAGGCTCGAAAGGATATAGGCGCTTGATGTTTCTGCACATGCTTCTCTCCTAACCGCTGTAGCGTGTAGGAACCAATGATGGGTCTCGTTCATCTTCTCGCCGGTCTCCGATCATTGTCCCCTTATCACAGCCGGTAGATATATTTTCGAGGAGTAAGTGGGCTGAGGAGTGGGTGTGGGTGGCGTTCCCACGGTATCCAGACCAGCATCATGTATCGTCGTGGAGATAACATTGTTGGCAATTGTGAAGATATCACTGAATCCGTAATCTGCCAACAAGAGATTATTCGTAATGTCACTGTCTTTGGTGTCGTCCGCTCCCTGGTTTTTAGGGGAAAAGGAGGAGCCTGGAAAAGGAAGGACTCGAATCCGATAGTCTCCTGGAAGCGGGGCGATGACGAAGTAATTCCCGTTCGCATTGGTGGTTGCACTGTCCACCAGGATGGTTTTGGAAGCGTTCCATAGCTGGACGGTGATTCCAGCCACACCGGGTTCGCCGGGGTCTTGAATGCCATCGCCATCCAGATCGTACCAGAC
>JACRAG010000427.1 GCA_016213455.1 Anaerolineae bacterium
ATCTGACGCATCTCGAATGCACCCGCTGCGGGGTGCATTTTGACCCTGGTTGCCTGCAAACCTTTTGTCATGCCTGCAATGCGCCGCTGGCTGCCTGTTATGACCTGCAAGCTGCCCGCCGGAAGTTGGACCGCACACTGATCGCAGCGCGTCCGCGCGGCATGTGGCGCTGGCAGGAACTGCTGCCGCTTGCGGACATTGATCGGGCTGTCAGCCTGGGAGAGGGCGATACGCCTTTGCTGGCGCTGCCGCGCCTGGGTGAGCGGTTGGGCATGCCGGGTCTGCTGCTGAAAGATGAGAGTCTCAATCCTACCTTGAGCTTCAAGGCGCGCGGCATGGCGGCTGCGGTCAGCATGGCGCGCATCCTGGGCGCGAAGCGCCTGATTGTGCCCACCGCCGGTAATGCGGGCGGCGCGCTGGCAGCCTATGCGGCGCGCGCCGGACTGCCGGCGTGCATTTATATGCCGGCGGATACACCCCGCGCCAACGTGCTGGAATGCCAGGTCGCCGGCGCGGAGGTTGTGATGGTGGATGGGCTGATCAATGAAGCCGGTCGCCAGGCTGCATTGCGGGCAGCCGCCGAAGATTGGTTCGATCTCTCCACTTTTAAGGAACCTTATCGCCTGGAAGGCAAGAAGGTGATGGGCTTTGAGCTGGCGGAGGCGCTGCACTGGCGTCTCCCGGACGTCATTCTTTATCCCACCGGCGGTGGGACGGGCCTGGTCGGGTTGTGGAAAGCTTTTCAGGAGCTGCGCGAACTGGGCTGGTTGGAGAGCGCTTCCATGCCGCGCATGGTGGCGGTTCAAGCGGCAGGCTGCGCGCCGGTGGTGCGTGCTTTTTCGCAAGGAGCGGATGATGTGAGCCTGTGGGAAGGGGCCTCGACGGGTGCTTCCGGGCTGCGTGTGCCGCGTCCTTTCGCCGGGCGGATGATCCTGGAAGCGCTGCGTGCCAGCGGTGGAACTGCCCTGGCGGTGGCTGAGGACGATCTGTGGGCTGCACAGCGCGTCCTGGCGGACGTGGAGGGCATCTTCGCCGCTCCGGAGGGTGCAGCCCTGGTGGCGGCGCTGCAGGCCTTGCTGGCTGCGGGATGGCTGCGGCGCGACGAGAAAGTCCTTTTGTTGAACACCGGCAGCGGATTAAAGTACCTGGAACCTGCCCTGGTTTGACATAACCGAAGGGCATGGATAAAATGAGAATGATCATCTTACATGACAGGGAGAGCCTGTGAGCATCGCGACAGGGAAATTTGTCATCGGATTAACCGGCAATATCGGCACTGGAAAGAGCGTGGTGCGGCGGATGTTGGAGCATCTTGGCGCGCACGGAATCGATGCCGACGCCCTGTCTCACCGCGCCATCGCTAAAGGCGCACCGGGTTACCAGGCTGTGATTGACCATTTTGGACGCTGGGTGCTCTCGCCTGACGGCGAGATTGACCGCGCTAAACTGGCACGCGTTGTTTTTGCGGACAAGGAAGCTCTAGCTGTGCTGGAGGGGATCATCCATCCCCTGGTGCAGCAGGGTGTGGAATGGCTGATCAAACGCTCGCCGCAGCGCGTGGTGGTTATCGAGGCGATTAAATTGCTCGAGTCCAGTCTTGCCAGAAGCTGTGACAGCATCTGGGTGGCTTATGCCCCGCCGGAAGTGCAGATGCAGCGCCTGATGGTCAATCGCAAGATGAGCGAGGCTGAAGCGCGCCAGCGCATCACCGCACAATCGCCGCAAGAGAAAAAGCTGGCGGCAGCCAGCGTGGTCATCCGCAATGACTCCAGCTATGAGGAGGCCTGGAAACAGGTCACCGCAGCCTGGAACCGGGTGGTGCCGAAAGAGATGATCTCTTTCACGGAAGAAAACCAGCCCGTGCATCGCCACACCCCGGCGGCGGATTTGACCGTGCTGCGCGGCGCGCCGCGCGATTCGGAGGCGATTGCCGGACTGCTGAACCGCGTGTCACGCCCGGCAAGGCCGGTGACGCGCGACGATATTATGGCCGCTTTCGGCGAAAAAGCCTTTTTGATGCTGCGCTCCGGCGGCAACCTGGCCGGCGTGTTGGGCTGGCAGGTGGAGAACCTGGTTGCCCGCACCGTCGATCTTGTGTTATCGCCAGAGGTCGCCCCGGGTGATGCGCTGCCCGTGCTGGTGGAAGAGATGGAGCGCGCCTCGCGCAATCTGCAGTGCGAGGCGTCCCTGGTGTTTGTACCCACCGAGCTCGCCAACGAGGGTTTCTGGAAGAAATTGGGATACGAGAAACGACTTCCGCAGGCGTTGAGTGTGACTGCCTGGCAGGAGGCTGCCAACGAGTCGATGCGAACTGGCAGCACGATGTACTTTAAACAATTACGGGTTGATCGGGTGCTGCGCCCTATTTAATGGACTGCCCCGTTAATCCCTCTCCCGGCCGGCCCGGGTTCCCGGATAAGACCGGGCGGATGATCATCGATGACCGAATTATTGAGTGAAATTGCCTTCCTCTTTCAACGCCTGACCTGGACCTCCTTCCTGGACCTGGCGCTGGTCACGTTGATCATCTTCGTGGTGCTTGTGCTGGTGCGCGAAACGCAGGCAGTGGTTTTGCTGCGCGGCGTGATTTTCCTGATCATCTTTCTCAGCCTACTGACCAGCCTGGTTGACCTGCCCGCTTTTTCCTGGTTGATCCAAACCACCCTGCCGGCTTTGCTGCTGGCGATACCGGTCATCTTTGCGCCGGAAATTCGTCGCGGGTTGGAGCGCATCGGTCGGGCGGGTTCGGGTCAGTTGTTGAATCGCTCGTCGGACGTATCGTATATGGACGAATTGATCCGCGCCATCGTCACGGCGGCGGTGCGGCTTTCAGCCCGCGAGCATGGTGCATTGATCGTGTTGCAGCGCACGGATAACCTGGCGGATTATGTGCGCACCGGCGTGCGCATGAATGCACGCGTGACTCCCGAGCTGCTGCTGCAGGTTTTTTACCCCAATACTCCGCTGCATGATGGCGCCGCGATCATTGTGGATGGCAGCCTGGCGGCTGCATCGTGTGTGATGCCCCTATCCGCCTCGGGTATTCTCAACCGCACGCCGGACCGCCAGATGGGGTTGCGCCACCGCGCCGCGCTGGGTATTTCGGAAGCCTCCGACGCGATTGCCGTGGTTGTCTCAGAAGAAACCGGCATGATCTCCGTGGCGCAAAACGGGCGCATGATTCGCCGCCTGGACAGTGAACGGCTGGAGAATATTCTACACACCTTCATGCAGCCTGCGCCGACCACCACCAACCTGGCAGGCTGGTTCAAGGCGCGTTTTGCGCGCAAAGATGCACCAGGATCCAAGGAGGAAAAGCGATGAATTTCCTCCGGCAACTGCTCCGCTATGTGCCCACCCTGCTGCTCTCGTTCTTCCTGGCAGTGGCAGTGTGGATCTCCGCTGTGACCAGCACCGATCCAACCGAAGAGCGCGTCTATCCGCGCGCGGTGCCGGTGGAACTGGTTGGGTTGGATCCGGCGATGATCGTCACCACCGGAGAGGCACGCCAGGTCAACCTGCGATTGAGCGCTCCGGCTTCGGTTTGGGAGCAGATGACGGTGGATCGCTCGCCGGTGCGTGCACTGGTGGATCTGGCGGGTCTGGCGCCCGGTACTCACAGCTTGCCGGTGCAGGTGCAGTTGAATCTCAATCCGGTTCGGGTCGTGTCTTACTCCCCGCGCACTCTGACGGTGACCCTGGAAGAGTTAGCCAGCGCGACCCTGCCGATCAGCATCGAACTGCGCGGGGATCCGGCGATTGGATACGAGCTTGGCACACCCGCCGCGGATATCGAATCCGGGACGGTCAGCGGTCCGCGCAGCCTGGTGGAGCGGGTGAAGAAATTGCGCGTGGTTGTGGATGTCAGCCGGGCCAGCGAGCCGCTGGCACGGGAGCTGACCGTCCAGGCGCTGGACGAAAACGAGCTGCAAGTTGCCGGGGTGACCATCACGCCGGATAAAATCAATGTGACTCAACCGGTCACCCAGCGCGGCGGTTACCGCAATGTGGTGGTGAAGGTGCTCACCACCGGGCAGATCAGCAGCGGGTATCGCCTGACGGCGGTCTCGGTCTTCCCGCCCACGGTGACGGTTTTTGCTTCCGACCCGGCCTTGATCGATCAGCTCCCCGGTTTTGTCGAGACCAATCCGGTGGACCTGACCGGGGTGAAGGATGACATTGACGTGCGTGTGCCGCTGAACCTGCCGCAGGGTATTTCGGTGGTGGGTGATCAGACGGTCAATGTGGTGGTGGGTGTCTCGGCGATTGAGGGCAGCCTGACGTTGAATGAAATCCCGGTGGAGGTGATCAACCTGTCGCCTGACCTGGCGGCGAGCCTGTCACCTGAGCGGGTGAACATCATTCTTTCCGGACCGCTGCCCTTGCTGGATACGCTGGTTGCTGCTGACGTGCGTGTGGTCATCGACCTGAACGGGGTGTCAGCCGGAACCTACCAGCTGGTGCCGCGGGTTGAACTGTTGGGGACTGATTTGAGGGTCGAGTCGGTGCTGCCCGGATCGATCGAGGTGACCGTGCAGAAAGCCACCCCCACGCCGCGACCATAGCCAACCAATGTCGGACAATTGATGTTTTTTCACGCAGTAAGCCGGTGGAA
>JACRAG010000425.1 GCA_016213455.1 Anaerolineae bacterium
GCATCAGGGTATGCAGGGTGTAGTTGATCATGCGCCGGGTAATTCCCCAGGCTTGCTCCCAGGGCAGGTAGTGTTGATCGACCAGCAGGCGCATCAATTCTGCCACAGCGATGGAAGGATGCGTGTCATTCAGTTGAATGACGGCTTTATCCGGCAGATTAACCCAATCGGATTGGTAGCGTTCGCGGAAATTGCGCAGGATGTCTGCGAGTGAGCAGGCGACAAAAAAGTACTGCTGCTGCAGGCGCAAGGCTTTTCCCTGCTGAGTGGTGTCATCGGGGTATAAGACCTTGGTGATGTTCTCGGAATACACCTTTTGTTCAACCGCGCGGGTGTAATCACCGGTATTGAACACTTGCAGGTCAAATGAATCGGTAGCCAACGCGGACCAGAGCCGCAGCGTGTTGACCATGCCTGCGCCATAGCCGGGGGCCAGCAGGTTGTATGGCAGGCCAACGACTCGCCTTTCGGGCATCCAGGTGACGACGAATTTTCCGTGTGCGTCGGTATGCGCATGGGTGGTTCCGCCGAATCCGACCACGACCTGGCCATCCGGATCAGGAATTTCCCAGGGATCACCGCGCCGCAGCCAGTCATCGGGTGTTTCCACCTGCCAGCCATCTTTGAAGACCTGGCGGAAGATGCCGTATTCGTACCGAATGCCGTAGCCGATGGCTGGGATGTTGAGGGTTGCCAGCGAATCGAGGAAACAAGCTGCCAGGCGTCCCAGCCCGCCGTTACCCAGCCCGGGTTCGATTTCCTGTTCGGCCAATTCTTCCAGCGAAATCCCCAAGGTTGAAAGGGCTACGCGGGCGGTTTCGGTCAGGCCGGCGGCGAATAAATTGTTCTCCAACTGCCGCCCCAGCAGGTATTCCGCAGAAAAATAAAAAACCGTGCGGGCATCCTGCCGGTCGATTTCACGCATCGAGGTCAACCAGCGCGATGTGATTCGATCACGAACGGTGTATGCCAACGCAAGATACAAATCATTGCGGGTTGCGTATTCCAGGGTTTTCCCCTGATGGTGAGCCAGGTTGGTCAGGAAATCGGAACGAAAACGATCGATGGAGTCCGTCAGGTTGGGTGAATCGGGCATTGTGTAAACTCGTTGTTCAGAAGGATCTGTTGAACCGAGATCCTCGGGATTTATGTGCGCCAGCGTTGATCAGCGGGAAGGCCGTTGCCAACGAACAAACCTGGACTGATCGGCTGAAACGCGAATGGTTGATTGTCTGCGTTTACTATGGGTAATGTGGAAATCCATCCGGCATCAATGGAAAGAGATGCAAACCATTAACGAGCCGGCGCATCCATATTCCACCGTATTATAGTTGAATTTTTTTATGCGGGTTCGGGCTTTAATGGGCTGGTATTCTTTTGGCGGGCTTTGTTCTCATACATCAAATTGTCAGCCTGTTTCAGCACCTGAAGTAGATCGGCATTGTTTTGACCGGTGGCAGCCCCAATGGACAGGCTGAGCGGGAAAGTGCGGGATTGATTGTTGAGAAGTTGCAGGCGGTGATTCAGACGCTCCAGAATGGCGCGAGAGGGCTCCTCGTCGGTTTCCGGCAGGAGGATGGCGAATTCATCCCCGCCAATGCGCGCGACCACATCTTCGGACCGGAAGGACTCGCGCATGGCCTGGGCCATGGTTTGGAGGAGTTCGTCGCCCATGGCGTGCCCAAATTCGTCATTGGTCTTTTTGAGGTTGTTGACATCGGCCATGACGATGGTGATGGGGTAAGAGCGGCTGTTTTGCAACCGGTGTAATTCTGTTTCAAAATACGCGCGGTTATACAGGCCGGTAAGCGTGTCGTGATTGGACAAGAACTTCAATTGTTCTTCGGCGTTCTTTCGTTCCGTGTTGTCGGTCATCACCAGGATGGCTGAAATGACCACATTCTCTTCGGTGATGGGCCCGATGATGATTTCATACCAACTGGATTGCCCTTCGGCATTTTTTAGCTGGACTTCCTGACGCTGTGCTGCACCATCGGCGAAAACGGACCGCAGTGCGCGATGGAAGCGAGCCCGTTCATTGGGCGGCAGCAGGGTGTGAAAATCCCGGTTGATGGTTTCTTCCAGGGGTTTGTTGAGCGGCCGGTTCATCCATTGGATGCGGTGGTGCATATCGACGGTGGCGATCACGGTAGGCGCATTTTCGGCCAGACCGCGCCAGCGGCCTTCGGAGTCGCGCAGGGCTTTTTCGGCAGTCTTGCGGTTGGTGATGTCTTGTACCGCGCCGATGATGTGGGTGACACGGTTTTCGTAATCGGACCAAATCGGCTGCATATAATCGCGCAGCCAGACGATTTCGCCATGTTTGGATATAACACGGTATTCGATCACCACCGGCTGGTTGGAAAGCGCGTAGGTGTGAGCTTCGACCGATTTCAGTTTATCATCCGGGTGGCTGAGATCTTTGATTTCGCGTCCTACCGCGGACATATCCTCCAGGGTATAGCCTGTGATGCGATCAAAGGCGCCGCTGACCCATTCATATACGACCTGGTTATCGCTGCCGACACGGGCAGAGTAAATATAATCGGAGGTGAGCTGCGAAATGATGCGATGCCTTCGCTCGCTTTCGTGCAATTCCTGCTCGATGCGTTTGCGGTCTGTGATGTTGACACAGGTGATTTGCAGAGCCGACTCACCGGCATACATGGACCGGCTAAAAAATGTCTCCAACCAGAAGGTGATGCCACGCTTGTTCAGGAGGCGCACTTCGCGTTTTTGCGATGGGCTGTCCAGCGCTGAGGCGGTTAACAGGCGCTGGATGTAATCGCGATCCTCAGGATGAAAAAGCTGGCTGATTTCCCGAGAGGAGAGTTTGACCAACTCATCCATGGTGCAGCCGGTGAGATAGGCAAAGGATGGATTGGCAAAGACGATGTGATCTTTCTGGAAGATGACCAGGCCCTGCACCGATTTCTGGACAAATAGCTGGTAGATATCTTCAGCGCGCCGTGTCACAGAAAAAAGCGGGCGGATGGCAGTGATGCTGGCGATCAAAATCGTGGACACAATCAGCTCAACCATTTCGAGCGCCAATGTGACTGGAAGAGAGGGTTGTGCGATGGGCTGATTGATTTGGACAAATTCCAGGGTTGATCTCAGCAGGACAGCGATGCCGACCAGAATCCAGGAAATGCGCCAGGCCGGAAGCTTGACGAGACGAAATGCCAGATAGGCTGCTGTGATCTGTAAGATGGTATTCAGGCCGATCAGAACGTGGTTAATCCCCCAGAGCATTTTGCCCCCATACTGTTCGTCGCTTGTTATTGACCATTATACCCATGATCGGCCTGCCTGGTATTAATAGCTTTGAAAGGTGTGTCTCATTCAGGTGCGGCGGTTGAACCGCGGATGATGAGGTGGGAGGGGAGGAAAATTTGCCGGGTTTCGATGGTGTCGCTTTTGAGCAATTTGATCAATGCGCGCGTGGCCGTTTCC
>JACRAG010000429.1 GCA_016213455.1 Anaerolineae bacterium
AACCTGGCTTTGCTTGTAGAGACAATTGACGACCGGTACCTTGCATTTACCCAAGTGCCCATCCTGGATGGCGTAATCCAGGTACAGGTGCCAATTGGAAGCGCGTCCAGTGAAGATGCAGACGAATCGATCAGTTTTCGGGGCAACCGGCGATTTGCCATCCTCCAATTCGATCCACCGGAAGCGACACAATATGGGTACCGCCTGGCCAAGCTCCTGCCAGCGCCAGATCCGCGCAGTTGCGGGATCGATATTCAGATTGCATCGTACAGTTACATGTCGAAGCCAACAGAAAAAGTTGCTTCCTTCTGCCGCAAAAACACGGCAGGCACAATCCAGGTCATGGTCTATCCAGAAAGTACGCCAAAAATCACTGCGCAAATGATCGACCCGGTCGTCGACCGGATTGAAGCCATTATGGCAGTGTACCAATCCAAGGGTTTAACCGCAGCAAGCCTGAAAGATGCCTGGATGCGCAGGGTACAGGTCGTCGTCGAAGCTGGATCGGGAGACCCGTATTACTCATCGGTGAATGGCGTCGTACATATACCCGAAGATAGCCTTGGCTCCACCTATACAAAGAATTTGAATTATGAATTGGCGCACGAATTGGCCCATTGGGTGCAGGATGAAGCTTACAACTTCACCAGTTCTTATTGGGCTAACAAGACGGGGGTTTCCTCTGAGGCGAAGTGGTGGTTAGAAGTAGCGGCAGAAAACATGGTTTTTTTATATGATCCGAATTACATCGAACAAAATCTTACAGCGTTTGGGATGACCACTCCTGCCACATCCGATACGCCGTTCCAATACTCTCCCAACCAATGGAATGATCAGCTTTACCTGCATGCCCAACTGGTAAAACTGTTCATGTGCAGCAATGAATATGCCTGTCCTGTCTCCGAAGAAGAATTTATCAAGGCGATCAACACCGGAGACTACCCCTATAATGAAAGCGCGCTGGCAAAAGTAAAAGAAAACCTTTCAGATTATGCGATCTATCTGCTCGGTAAACCGGTGATTTCGGCCAATTCAACCATCCCCGCAAACGGATCGATTACAAAAGGCACGGGATACGGTGAATTTATCCAGGTGGTCAATAATGGCAAAGGCGAGAACGAGTATAAGAAAACTGGTTATAAACCGCAGATTGAACAAATCACAGCTGATGGAATAACCAAAATTAAAGTCGCCGCATCCATTCAAAAATTTGGCGTGTACCCTTTGACCCTCACCAGCCCTACCAAAGAAGGTCAATTTGGGTTCCCGGTGGAGATCGTGGTTGAGAGCGGAACGCCTTTCTACTACACCTTCGATGATGGGACAGAAAAATACCATGATGGGTCAACAAAAATCACATTAGGCCCTTTGCATGGAATGTTGGGCTATCGGAAGATCCGAATCGTGGCGTTTGCCACGGATCAGGTACGCAATTTCAACGCGATGGTGCAACCATTGGATTTAACAGGGGATTGGCTGATCTTTTCGAGCGGATTGACCGGACAAAATTATTCGTGTTCTGATGAAGCCGATGCCGAAGTCACGATCGATTACGAAGAGTTGGCTAAGTTCTCAGCGATCTACACGACATTGCCGGCTGCTGTGGCAGGGGTTTACACGCCAGATCCGGGGGGCCAGGGTTACACATGGGCCGCGCAGCCTGGCGCTGATCTTAGCTTTGGGAGTGATGTTCAACTCGAAATCATCGGCAGCATGTTGCTTGGAAGCGATACCTTGCGTGTCCAAAGCAAGTTGGTCATCCCTCAGCAATCACAGAGTTCCGATGGGACCATCTATTTGTTAAGCGGCATGCCTTTGATTGGCATTGTGTTCGTCGCAATGTTCCGGAAGAAAACGCGGCTCGCTTATGGCGCTATCATACTGTGCGGCGCGATCCTTCTGACGGGTTGTTTTGCTTTTGGAGGCTTTTATGGCACGATCTCCACTGACACCGCATTAACGCAATTTGAACCAGTGAATGGTCAAACCATCCAATCCATTGCGGATTCCTTAAATTCGGAAACGGTTTCAGATGAAGAAGATGCTGCGGCAATCCCGACCGATTTTGGGAATATCCCAGCAAAATATATCTTCAAGGGGAACACAACCGCACAGATTGAATTGCACATTCTGTCGGCTGAAGGTGAGGAACAAACGAGCGAATCGGTCTGCTCAGGGACAGTGTCCTATAATGTGGTCGCTGTGTTTGTTGAAGATGGGAAGATCACTTCTCTTGGTGACCAGTAAACGTGATCGAACAATCATGCACAGGAGCATTTCGTTTCTATCAATACATTGGATAGTTTATCAATTTTCGCCCGTGCGAAGACACACCGGCAAGTTTATTCGTGATTGCAAGTTCGCAAGAAGACTGAGTTATAGAGGAACCCTTACAAGTACACGCTTATCCTACTCCCCTTCCACGCTGACGCAGCGATTGCGCCCGGCCTGCTTGGCCCGGTACAGACCCTGATCGGCGCGTTCCAGCAGGGCAGCCAGGTTGTCATCCGGTCCACCCATCTGCGCCACGCCAATCGACAGGGTGACGTGGAAGACGCGTTCGTTGGCGATAAAGTTGTGCCCGCCGACCGCGCAGCGCAGCCGTTCAGCCGCCTGAAAAGCGTCCGACAGGCGGGTGGCAGGCAGCAGGATGGCAAACTCCTCGCCGCCGTAGCGCCCCAGCAGGTCGGCGCTGCGCAGTTCTCTAAGGAACAGCTTGACCACGCCCTGCAGCGTCTCGTCGCCGGCGGCATGGCCGTAGGTGTCATTCACTTTTTTAAAGTGGTCGATATCCAGCATCAGCGCGGAAAGCGGCTCGTGGTAGCGTTGGGCGTGGCTGAAGGCGCGGGCTGCCTCATCGAAGAAATAGCGCCGGTTGGCGATGCCGGTCAGCGAGTCGGTGGTGGCCAATTGGTGCAGGCGTTCGATCAGGCGCACCTTGTGAATGGAGACCGCCGCCTGGTTGGCAAAAGCCATCAGGTCCCGGGCGTGCTGCTCGGTGAAGAAATCCCGCCGGGCGCTCATCAGGTTCAGAAAGCCCACGGCGCGGCCTTCCAGCATGATCGGCGCGCCCAGGAAGGAGTGCGCCCAGTGTTCCTCGATCAATATCACCCACCCGTAGGTGTCAATGTCGGCGATCCGGCAGGGCTGCCCGGTCTCATTCATCTCGCGCAGGTTGGGGATCTCGCGGATGGGCAGGCGCAGTTGTTCCACCTGGCGAGTGATCTCGGGCGCCATCTGTTCGTAGCCCTGGGCGCGCACCACCCGCGCAATCTCATCATCGACCAGCAAAATGGTCAGCGTGTCGTGAGGCACAACCTGCCCCAACTGGGTGAGAATGACTTCCAGAATCTGATCCAGCCCCAGGGCTGAGTTGAGCGCCGCGGCGGTGTCGCGCAGCGCTTCGGCGATCAGGCGTTGGGCGGTTTCTTCGACGCGCGCCTGGTGCAGACTATCGGTCATCTGCTGGAAGGCGCGGGAAAATTCCCCCATGAAATCGACTTTTTGCGTGAAATCGCCCTGGGCGACCTGCTGCACCTGCCAGGTGAGGTGACGCAGGTTGGCCTGCAGCGTTTTCAGGCTGCCGGCCATCTGCCCGCGCACCGGCAGGCTGGACGAAAGATCGCCTTGCGCCAGGCTGTTGGTGAAACTGCGGATCAGTTCCAGGTCGGCGCACAAAGCGCGCAGTTCAGGGTCGGTGATGTTGTGGATCAGTGAAGGATTTGCGCCTGCTTCCCCGTTCAGGATGCCCCGAAACAGGTTAAGCAGCGCAGCATCGGCGTGCGGCTCCAGAGAAGTTTCCTGGCCGGCCGGATCCAGAGTCATGCAGTCACCTCGGCGACAAACCGGCAGGTGCGCTTGCCCAGGCACCAGCAGTCCACTTCGCGTACGCGAAAAGGCCTCCCGGCGTAGCTTTCCAGGACACCGGCGATGAAGCCTTCATCGAAAGTACACAGTGCTTCGCCACTTTCGGGCAGCCCGGAGCAATCCAGGTCTTCGGAGATGGTCAAAACTATCCTCCCGGCCTTGAGATCCGCTTCTTCAACGTGCATTACGCCGATTTTCATCTCGCGCAGCGCATTTTGCAGGCGCTGGATGAAATTGTCCAATAAGTCGATCTGACTGAGAAATTCTTTGTGGAAGGCTAATCCCGCTTTATACCCGGCCTGGTAAAAGATGCGGCTGGTTTGTTCCCGGCCGAGGAGACGCTCCATCTCCTCGCGTAAAGAATACTGCATCAGGCGATAAACTTCAAGACGGGTAAATTCGCCAAGGTTGGGGCGGCCCAGGGCAATGTTACCCAGGCTTGACCAGTCCAATGATTCAGGTGGGTTGTTTTGTACCATCGCTTGCCGTCAAATTCCTGTAAAAGATTCATTTTGATTGTAGCGCAATCGCCAGCCTGTCTGACAAGCTGTGGAAAAGATTCATGCGGAATTTATTCGTTCGCGATGACATAGTAGAGATGTCATTGCGAGTCGCCTCCGCAGGAGGCGGCGAAGCAATCTCAGACTCGGCTTGTTACACAGCCGAGATCGCCACGCCCGGCTTGCGGAACTGCGCCGGTCTCGCGATGACATGGATGTGGCTCTTCGTAGGTCGCGGTTTCGAGCGGGTCGAACCACGGTATGGCGAACCCTCGTACCGCCCGAAACCCGACATCCCACCCCGGCAAGGATGTCGGCGTCACGGCGGACGAAGCACGCGCCCCTGTCATTCCCGTACCCGCCGCGACACCGACCTACAAGACTCCCGTGCTATACTTTTCGCATGGAAACAAAACGCGCCTCCTGGTTTGACCTCATCGCCGTCAACCTGTTCTGGTTCGGCCTGAACATCCGCAACAACGCGGTCGGATCGGTTTTCACCCCCTACCGGGTCGCGGCATGTGCGGCAGAAGCCACGCGCAACACCGCGCTGGGCGCGATCAACACCGCCGGGCTGATCATCGCCATGCTGGCGCAGCCCACCATGGGCATCCTATCAGATCGCAACACCTCGCGCTTCGGGCGGCGCAGGCCGTTCATCTTCGTCGGCGTGCTGCTCGATCTGATTTTCCTCACCTTGATTGCCTTTTCGTGGGACTACTGGTCGCTGCTGGTCGCCATCCTGCTGATCCAGGTCAGCGCCAACACCTCGCATGGCGCGCTGCAGGCGC
>JACRAG010000428.1 GCA_016213455.1 Anaerolineae bacterium
AACTCGGGGAGATCCATCACCGCCTGGGAGAGTGGGAGGCTGCGGAAGGCCACTACCAGGCAGCCTTCGATGCTGCCGGATCAGACGGAAGCCCGGCCTGGCTGGCGCATCTGTTTTCTGATTGGAGCCTCACGTTATACCGCCGCGGGCAGATGGAACCAGCTCACCACCTGGCTGACCGGGCTTTTTCCCAGGCTCAGGCAGCCGATGATCCTGGATCCATTGCCCAAAGCCTGAATATGTTGGGAATTCTCTCTCGCGCTGCCGGGAAGTTAGAAGAAGCCGATGCGTACTTCAAAGCCAGCCTGAAGGCTGCTGCCCGGCAGAACGACCTGCAGATGCGTTATGCGGTGCTCAACAACCTGGCCCGTTTGCAGCAGGAACGAGGCCTGATCACCGAGGCGATTACGCTGGCGCGCGAGGCGCTTGCGATGTGCACGCGCATGGGAGATCGGCACCGCCAGGCAGCCATCCTGAATACTCTGGCTGACCTGTACCACGCGGCTGGTCTGGACGAAGAAGCCATGGCCGAACTCAAGAAGGCGGTGACGATATTCGCGGAGATCGGTGAAAATTCTGGGCCCAGGCAACCTGAGATCTGGAAACTCACCGAGTGGTAAATTTGTTAATGCTGAATGGCTGTGTAGGCAAATTAGTCGGCAATCATCGCATAGTTGCGCGGGGTTCATTCCTCAACGATCTTGCCTTGTCCGCTGCGCCTATCACGACTGGTGCATCCCAGGTTTCAGCTTCAACCCCGGTTTTTGTACGGTTGTTTTCTCCCCGTACTTCACTTCTCGACTCTGATCACCGGATGCCCAACATTTATCCTATACTCAAATGGCTTGTTAGTATTTCAAAGGGATGGGCAATACTGGCAATCATCTTTGTCAAAAGAGGATACACCCCGGACATTCGTGATGACCGTTCCAACTATGATTCGCGATGTGATCTTACACGCGTCCTTATCACTAACATACTCATCCCATTGAGACAAAATTCGGGTGTAAGAATCGATGGTGCGGCTGCTTAAACCCTAGCCGCTTTGAACTGAGTGAAGCCCTCAATCAGTTTGGGAATGGCAGGCAGCGACGAGCTAGTAGGTCTACGGTTCATGAAATTCGCCACCGTAGCCGCGCCGCCTTAAAACAACAGACCGCCGGGCTTGTCTTTTTAGGGGAGCCCCGCGGTCTGTAATTCGTGTTTAGTAGCGGGGAGTGGATTCGAACCACTGACCTCCGGGTTATGAGCCCGACGAGCTACCTCTGCTCTACCCCGCATCAATAGGGGTATTATACCATCCTCTTCTCCAGCGTCAAGGTTATTCTTCATTATATAACCACATTCACACCACCCATGTTGTCCATCAATCCGACAAGAGGTGTAATTAATGTCTTAATAATGATATTCTTAACTTGTTTTCATCTTGAGCATGCATTAGAATACTAACATCTCTTTTTGTCTTAATGGAGGTGATATCGATAACGCCATAACTGTCCAGATGGATTAAATTAATCTTTGACCACGTATTGAGGAGAATTAACAATGCAACGTAGTTCAAAACATCTTGTTATCGCTTTGATAACACTCGCCGCGTTGAGCTTGCTCATCGCCGCCTGCACGGCTGCCGCGCCGGCGACGACAGAGCCGACCCAGGCGCCGGCTCCCACCTGCCCGGCTGCTCCGGCCTGCCCGACACCGGAACCCCAGGCAGACGTCCCCAATCAGGAAGCCTGGGCTGCATCACCCCACAATGATGCCGCTTCCATGGCCTTCACCGATTGGAACGAGACCGAAGACAAAATGGTCCCCGCCAATTGCGCCAAGTGCCACAGCACCACCGGTATGCTCGACTTCCTGGGTGCGGATGGCTCTGAAGCCGGCAAAGTGGACCAGCCTGCCCCCATCGGCACAACCGTGACCTGCACCGCCTGCCACAACGATGCCACGGCTGCCATGTCCGCAGTCACCTTCCCGTCCGGTGTCGAGATCACCGATCTCGGCTCTTCCGCCATTTGTATGCAGTGCCACCAGGGACGTTCGTCCATGGTGCAGGTCGATGCCCAGATTGAGAAATTCCAGGCGACCGACCTCGACGCAGTGGTTGCCCCGATCAAAGAGGGCGACAAGGAAACTGCCTTTGGCTTCATCAATATCCACTACTATGCCGCTGCCTCCACGCTGTATGGCGGTAAAGTGATGGGTGGGTATCAGTATGAAGGCCAGGTTTATGACTCCAAGAACGACCACATTCCTGGTTACGACACCTGCGTGTCCTGCCATGATTCTCACAGCCTGGAAGTCAAGGTCGAATCCTGCGCGTTCTGCCACGAAGGCGTCACCGACACCGAATCGCTCAAGGCCATTCGCATGCTCTCTTCGGCCAGCGATTATGACGGCGACGGCGACGTAGAAGAAGGCATTGCTGCTGAAATGCAAGGCCTGCAGGAAGCTGCCCTGACTGCGATCCAGAGCTATGCCAAGGAAGTTGCCAAAGTCGGTCTCGTTTACGACTCAGCCACCTATCCGTATTGGTTAGCGGATGCAGATGGCGATGGCGCTGCCGATACCGGCGACAACGGTCCCGTTCGCTATGCGTCCTGGACCCCCCGCCTGCTGAAAGCCGCCTACAATTACCAGGTGTCGCTAAAAGACCCTGGCGCCTATGCGCACAACCCCAAGTACATCATCGAGCTGCTCTACGACTCAACGGCTGACCTCAACACGGTCATCACCGAAAAAGTTGACATGAGCAACATGGTGCGCGACGATGCCGGCCACTTCCGCGGCAACAGCGAGGCATTCCGCCATTGGGACGCCGACAACTTTGAAGTGCCGGGCTCCTGCGCACGCTGCCACACCGGCACCGGCCTGCCCCAGTTCGTCAAAGAAGGCTCCAACATCACCAACCCTGCTTCGAATGGCTTCACCTGCTACACCTGCCACAATGATGCGGAATGGCCTTCCCTCTACACCATCGATGCGGTCACGCTGCCTTCCGGCGCGTCGATCACCTTCGGTGAAGGTAACCCGAGCAATACCTGTCTCGAGTGCCACCAGGGCCGCGAATCCAAAGTCAGTGTCGACAGAGCCATCAAGGACCTCGAACCCGACACGGCCAGCGACAAGATTCGCTTCCGCAACGTACACTACTTCGCAGCCGGCGCCACGCTCTTCGGCACCGACGCCAAAGGCATGTACGAATACAATGGCAAGGAATACCTGGGCGCTTTCGCGCACGTCCCCAGCTTTGCCACCTGCGCCGAATGCCATGACGTTCACAAACTCACTGTGAACAAAGAAGCCTGCCAGGGCTGCCACCAGGTCGATGACCCGGCGCTCATCCGCGGCGCTTCCTCCACGGCTGACTTCGACGGCGACGGCGATGTCACCGAGGGTATCTCCAGCGAACTGCAGACCTACAGCGATGCGCTGTATGCCGCCATCCAGGATTACGCCAAGAACGTGGCGGGTACGCCGATTCTTTATAACCCGGTTGCTTACCCCTACTACTTTGTGGATGCCGACGAGAATGGCGAAGCGGATATGGGCGAGAATGGCCCCATGGGTTACAACGCCTGGACCCCGCGCCTGCTGCAGGCTGCTTACAACTATCAGTACATTCAGAAGGACCCGGGTGCGTTTGCCCACAATGGCAAGTACGTGCTCCAGGTTCTGTATGATAGCCTCGCGGATTTGGGTACCAAAGTCACGGTCGACCTGACCGGCTTCGTTCGCCCATAAACCAAACGGCAACAAAAAACACCCCCGCCTCAAAACGGGGGTGTTTTTGTAGCAGGTATCATCCTTGCTCTTAACATTTGTTAATATACCGTTGTGATATACTTTAAAAATGTGAACACAGCCGGAGCTGGTGGTTCATTTCTCTAACTTGAATTAAAAACGACACAATACCGAGGTGATCCCCACCATGAAAACACTGCTGATCATGCGACATGCCAAATCGAGCTGGAAAGAAAAAGATCTGGACGACATCCAGAGACCCCTGGCAAAACGAGGACTTCGCGACTCCGATATGATGGGTGAATTAATCACCGACCGGGAGCTGACCCCCCAGGTCATTTTCACATCATCAGCTGTGCGCTGCACCCAAACCGCCGCACTCATCGCAAAGGCAGGCAGCTTCAACT
>JACRAG010000432.1 GCA_016213455.1 Anaerolineae bacterium
AATTGCTCAATCCCATAGGGTCCAGACGCAATGCATTCAGTTGTAAATAGTATTGCTCGCCTTGCCTGAACAGGGCATAGTTAAGTGCCAGGGAAAGCAAGAGCACAATGGAGACAACGGTGACGATGATGGTTAAATAGCGATAGGATTTCATTGTTTAGATATATTCCAAGGTAGATAATTTACATTGCAGGAACAGAGAAGGTTCAGATTTGCCTAGAGTAGTGGCTTTGCATGCATCAGTTATTTACCCAATGGCGAAAATTCGAAAAAGGAAGGAAATGAGGTTATGACTTGCTTTCTTTTACCTTGAGAACGATTATATGCATACCCTCAACCTCATTTATTGGCCAGCAGTGATTTCGAATACCTCTTCAGCCATTCCGACCGCAATAGGCTGGGAACCAGTTCCATCTGTAATCAGCAGATAATCAACTGGTGAGCTAAGGGATCCCACCTTACCGTTTTATTTTTGATAAGCGGACGCATGGAAAGCTCAAAACTGAAGCCATACTGGGCAGAAGGGTCCTTATGGACATTAATTCCTCGAACTGCCAGTTCTACTGTAAAAGGATGAAGGAAGTTGTCGTTTTGAGGCATAACATTGTCCACTGATCAGGATTGTAAAAAATCATGAGGTCTTCTAAGCTGAAAGTAACCACACGATCAGCGTAAAGAGAAACTCATGACTACCGTGGATTTTATCACTGAACTGTTCTGCCGGATTGATGACGCGATGAAAGATGTCCGCATACATCCTCAAACACAAATGAAAAGATCCGGGAGGGTTCCCGGATCTTTCGATATACTGTTCAGGATTTAACTAGTCGCCAGTCGGCATGCTGTTGACTGCCAGAGGGCGCGCCGTGGGGTCGTTGATCGGTTCTTCTTTGAAACGACCGCGCACGAAGCCCGTGCCAGCCGGGATCAACTTACCGATGATGACGTTCTCTTTCAGACCAAAGAGGTTATCCTTGGTGCCGGCGATGGCTGCCCCAGCCAACACCTTGATGGTGTGCTGGAAGGAAGCCGACGACAGGAAGGATTCCGTGTTCAAGGAAGCCTTGGTCACGCCCAGCAGGATCTCTGCGAAGCGCGCCGGCTGCTTGCCAGTGGTCACCAGCGACTCGTTCGTGCGGCGGATCTCCAGGCGATCGATGAAGTCGGAGGGCAGGAAGAAAGTGTCGCCGGGGCGGGTCACCTGCACCTTGCCCATCATCTTGCGGATGATCTGCTCAAAGTGTTTGTCGTTGATGTTCTGGCCCTGAGCGCGATACACCTTCTGAATTTCGGTCAGCAGGTACATCTCGCAGGCTTCGCGGCCTTTGATCTTCAGGATGGTGTGCGGGTTCAGCGAACCTTCGGTCAGCGGGGTGCCGGCCTCGATATGCTCGCCATCTTTCACCAGCAGGCGCGATGTGGAAGGAATTTCGTACTCTGCGCTGTCTTTCTGCTCATAAGAGACAAAGACTTTGCCTTCTTCCACGCGCACACGTCCCGCGTGCTGCGCCGTGATGCTGGCTTCACCCAGGGTCGCCACAGGTTCACTCAGGCCAACAGCGCCTTCATCCTTGACGACAACCGTCCAGGCTTCCGGAATATCGTATTCATCGCTGACCATTTCGCTCTGCTCGACACGCACCAGGCGCTGGTCGCTGTAGCGATCAGACTGCAGAACGCGCACCGTGCCAGAGATCTGGGTCATGATGGCTTCACCCTTGGGCATGCGCCGGGCTTCCACCAGCTCTTCAACGCGCGGCAAACCGGTCGTGATGTCACCACCCGCCGCAACACCACCGGTGTGGAAGGTGCGCAGGGTCAACTGTGTACCAGGCTCGCCAATGGATTGCGCAGCGACGATACCCACCGCAGCGCCCAGCTCAACCATACGCCCGCGACCCAAATCCAGGCCGTAGCACTTGGCGCAGATGCCGTGAACCAGTTCGCAGGTCAACGACGAACGAACTTTCACCTCGTCAACGCCCGCTTCAACCAGCTTGCGGCACATGTTGTGATCCAAAGCCGTGTCACGTTCGGCGAGAATTTCACCGGTGCGCGGATCCACAACGCGGGCAGCCGTCACGCGCCCATAAAGGCGTTCTTTGTAAGACTGACCGGCCACATCGTCCACTTTGCGCAGGAAGATGCCGTCTTCGGTGCCGCAGTCATATTCATTGATGATAATATCCTGAGCCACATCCACCAGACGGCGGGTCAGGTAACCCGCGTCAGCCGTGCGCAGCGCGGTGTCAGCCAGACCTTTGCGCGCGCCGTGCGTGGAGATGAAGTACTCCAGCGTGGTCAGGCCTTCGCGGAAGTTCGAGGTAATCGGCAGGCGGATGATGCGCCCTGACGGGTCCGCCATCAAACCGCGCATGCCAGCCAGCTGAGCGATGGGGCCAAAACCGCCTTTTGTCGCGCCAGAGTAAGCCATGGTCGACAGGTTGCCGTTGGGGTCCATCGACTTTTTGACCGTATCGGCGACTCGCTTGGTGGTATCCTGCCAGATCTCGATCACGCGCTCATTGCGTTCCTGCTCGGTCAGCAAACCGCGCCGGTAAGAGCGGTTGACCTGTTCCACAGATTGCTGTGACGCCGCGATGATCCCATCCTTCTCTTTCGGGATGGAAATGTCAGAAACAGCGATGGTCGAGCCCGAGCGCATGGCATATTCAAAGCCAATGTCCTTGATCAGGTCGGCCACATCCGTGGTGACTTCCTGTCCGCAGACTTCGAGCACGTCGCCAATCAGGTCTTTCACGCCGCCCTTGTCCAGTTTGATATTGCGGAACTGAACCTTGGCAGGCAGAATGCGGTTGAACAACACGCGACCGACGGTGGTTTTGATGATCTTGCGCACCGGTTCGGGCATGCGGCGATCGTTTTCATCGTACCAGGTCTCAGCCATCAGGTTGATGTGCGTATGCACGCCCACCTGACCGAGCTGGTAAGCCATATCCACCTCATCCATGCTGGCAAAGTGCCGTCCATCGTTGGCATGGTTGATATTGTCGTCCATGGTCAGGTAATACACACCCAGCACCATGTCTTTGGAGGGGCTGATGATCGGCTCGCCGTCGGCGGGTTTCAGCAGGTTGCGCGAAGAAAGCATCAGGTTGCGAGCTTCCCACACCGCGCGTTCCGAGAGCGGAACATGCACAGCCATCTGGTCGCCGTCGAAGTCCGCGTTGAACGCGGTGGTGACCAGCGGATGAAGCTGAATGGCGCTTCCCTCGATGAGTACCGGCTCAAAGGCTTGAATACCCAGGCGGTGCAGGGTAGGCGCGCGGTTCAACAGAACCGGGCGCTCCTTGATCGCTTCTTCCAGGACTTCCCAAACCTCGGGGCGATTGCGCTCGATGAAGCGGCGCGCGCCCTTGACGTTGGCGGCGTAATTGTGCGCCACCAGCTTCGAGATCACGAAAGGCCGGTAGAGTTCCAATGCCATGGTCTTGGGCAGACCGCACTGGTGCAGTTTCAGTTTAGGGCCAACCACGATCACCGAGCGACCGGAGTAGTCCACGCGTTTACCTAGCAGGTTGCGGCGGAAACGGCCTTTCTTACCTTTGAGCATGTCACTCAGCGATTTCAGCTCGCGGCGACCACGGCGCGAAAGCGCCTTGCCACGCTGCGAGTTGTCAATCAACGAGTCAACCGCTTCCTGGAGCATGCGCTTCTCGTTGCGCACGATGACGTCCGGGGCGCCCAACTCCAACAAACGTTTGAGACGGTTGTTGCGGTTGATCACGCGGCGGTACAGGTCATTCAGGTCGGAAGTGGCAAAGCGACCGCCATCCAACTGCACCATCGGGCGCAAATCGGGCGGGATCACCGGCAGAACGGTCAGGATCATCCATTCCGGGCGATTGGTCGAGCGGCGGAACGCCTCGACGACCTTCAGGCGGATGGTGGCTTTCTTCCGTTTTTGCTTGCTCTTGGAAGTGCGCACTTCGTGCCACAAATCTTCGGTGAGTTTCTCGAGATCCAGGCGGCGCAGAATATCATAGAAGGCTTCGGCGCCCATGTCGGCGCGGAACACCTGTCCCCAACGCTGCTTCAGCTCGCGATAGCGGCTTTCGGTCAGGAAGGTGAACGGGCGAAGCTCCTGCAGTTCATCGCGCAGGCGCGAGGTCTGGCCCTGGGAGATGGTGGACTGATCCTCAAGCTGGTTGCGCAGGGCTTCCATCTCTTCTTCAGCCTCGGCGCGAATGCGCTGGACTTCCATCGAGATCTGGTCCTGATCGCGGCGCAGCTGCTCGCGCACTTCATTTTCCAATTCGTCCAGGCGTTCTTTGACGGCTTTCTGAATCTTGGAAAGATGCTGAGCATTGATCGTCTGACCGGCGTCCACAATATTCACACGTGCGGCTTCAAAAACGACTGCCTTGGGCGTCACCTGCCCCATGCGCTCCTGAAGGTCGATCTCGAGGCGCTGACCCTCTTTCATCACGGGGTCTAGGCGTAAAGCAATCGCCTCATCCGAGCGAGCCTGCAAGTCGGTTTTCTGCTGGTTCAACTCGCCAATCTTGCGATCGCGATCCAGCTTGACATGCTTGATTTTCTCGTTGATCTGGTTGGCCTGGTCGCGCTCGGTGACGTTGATTTCATCTTCGAGGCGGCGCAATGCTTTTTGGCGAGCATCATCGTCAACATAGGTCACGATATACTGCGCGAAATACAACACACGATCCAGATTGCGGCGGGAAATATCCAGCAGCAGACCAAGATACGAGGGTATTCGGCGGGTATACCAGATATGCGCAACAGGCGTGGCAAGATCAATGTGGCCCATACGCTCGCGGCGCACAGACGACCGGGTGACTTCCACACCGCATTTGTCGCAGATGATCCCCTTGTAACGCGGGTTCTTATATTTTCCGCAATAGCATTGATAATCGCGGGTTGGGCCAAAAATGGCTTCGCAGAAAAGGCCGTCCTTCTCTGGGCGAAGACGCCGGTAGTTAATCGTTTCCGGCTTAAGAACTTCACCATACGACCAGCTTCGAATCGTGTCGGGCGAAGCAAGGCTGATACGCAGCGCGGTGAGACCTTTGGTTTCCACTAAAGTGCCTCCTCAATCTGAACCATTCGGACCGTCCTAAACAACACCGGCGCAAAGGCTTTTTACTCCCTTTGCGCTCCGGTGAACAAATCAGGGCACGTTAATATAAAGCATGCGATCTAAGATTATATCACAAGCAAGCAAAAATACCAGACCTTTTTGGAAAATTGGTCAAATGAATTTCCCCAAAGTTCCCCCTATTTGACGGCAACCGCATCAGAAGTGGGCTGGTAGATGGGTAGTTCGATGGAGAAGATGCTGCCCTTCCCCAGAGTGCTGTCAATGCTCACCCGTCCATGATGGCGTTCCGCGATGGATTTCACAATCGCCAACCCCAAACCCGTTCCGCGCTGCTGGAAGGCTTCCCTCCGGCCCGAGCGGTAGAATTTCTCAAACAGGCGCGGCAAGTCCAGAGGCGCGATCCCGATGCCCGAATCGACCACCTGCACCAGCACGGTTGCTGGTTTAACATCCATGCGCACCTGAACCTGGCCTTTTTGCGGCGTGTATTTGATGGCGTTCTCTACCAGGTTGTACAGCGCCTGTTGAACCAGCGCCCGGTCTGCCTCGATGACTGCCAGGGTCCCTTCGCCACTGGCAATCTGGCTGAGTTGGAGCTCTTTTTGGACCGCCTGAGCCTGCAGCGAATTGATCACTTCGTCGATCACCTGCTGCATGACCACTTTTTCGATCTGCAGGCCAACCCCGGCTTCAATTCGCCCCAGGTCGAGCAGATTGTTGACCAGTTTCGACATGGCTTCGACTCCGCCATTGATCTTCTTGACGTAGCTCTTTTGCTGCTCATTCAGCTCGCCCACCATGCTCAACATGGTGGAATAGCCGCGCATCAGGGTCAGCGGTGAGCGTAGGTCATGGCTGACGGTCGCCACGAAGTCAGACTTGAGCTGGTCAAGCTCTTTATAGTGCGTGATATCGCGCATCATGCAGATTCGCCCAAACGGGCGGCCTTCGACCTGAATGGCTGAAACGCTCGTGTAGTACACCCGTCCGTTGGACAGGTTGATTTCCTTGGTGGTCAGGCGTTTTTCGGACGGTCCGGTCAGCCACTGGGTCAAGTCCGTGGAACCCAGCACATCCGTGATTGGCGCCCCCTCCAGATCTGTTTTCATCAGACCCGGCACTTCCAGCGCGGCATTGTTATACAGCAGCAGGCGCGACTGTTCGTCAAACACCAGCACAGGCTCGGGCGTCGAAGCCAGCACCGCTTCCAGGCGCTGTCGTCCAATTTCAGCCTGCGCATACAGGCGGGCACTGAAGGCAGCCAGGGCAATTTGTCCTGCCAATGTGCTCAGGAAGCGGATCTCCTCCTCCTGGAAGGTGCGCGGGGTTTCATACGCCAGCCAAAACACGCCGAAATAATGGTCTTTGTGGCGAATTGCCAGCGCCACCAATGCGCCCGGCATCGGTTTCCCTGCCGGGACAGAAAGCCGGCGCATCCGTGCAATCGTTCCCAGGGGCATCAAGTCTTGATGCCGCATTTGTTCAAATAAGATTGCGTCAAGGTGCGCATACTGCTCACCCGCTGCGCCTGCGGTCAGCACCACAGGACCACTGCGGGTCGCATCGAGAATCACTTCGTTGGTAAATACCGCCCGTGAAAGACAGCCACCATCCTGTATGGCGGCGGTCAAAATCGGTCCCACAGCCTGGTCAATCTCGAGGTGCGCCGCCACGCTCTGGCTGACAACCAGCAGCCGATTCAACTCATCCAGACGCGATTTCAAGCTGACACGCATCCGCTCGAATGCATTGGCTAACTGACCGACTTCATCTTCGCCCTTCACCATCACCGTCTGGTTCAGGTCGCCGCGCGTGATCAAGGTTGCCTGGCGCGCCAATGCGCTCAAAGAACCGCTGATGGAATTCAGGCTGATGCGCAGCAGTACGAAACCGGCAACGATAATCACCCCCAACATGATCATCAACGGCACCGCGATGTTCAGCGCGACTTCTTGTGTATATTGCGCCGGAACCGCCAGGATGATTGACCAGGGTCGCCCCAGGGCCTCCTGATAATAAGAATAAGCGCGAGTACCATCCGGCAGGGTGTTGCTGTAAAAGGGCGATGTGCCTGGCAGCGAACCCTGGTAAGCGCTGATTTCCATCGAATCGACCGGGTACAAAATCCGCCGATTTTCATCCAGCAGAAATCCCTGCCCCTGCAGTTCGCGAATATCCTGCAGCGCCAGGACAACCTGTTGCGTGAATGGGTTGCTGCTGAGATCCGTGCGACCCAATAACACACCGGCAGGGGCGCCGTTTTCTCCGGGAATGATGGCAAGGAAGGAAACCTGCGCCGATTTTTCGCCGGGCAGGGGCGGAATCGTGTAAACCTGACCCGACACCCCCGAGAGCGCCAAAGTTACCCCGGCAAGTTCCTCTTTGGAGGGGTAGATCAGGTCAAAGTTACTTTCAGGATACCCGCCGACTGCGACTCCCTGAGCATCAAATACCGTGAGCTGCCTGAAAAATGGAACCGAGCGCAACCTGGCTGCCAGCAGGTTGGACACATCTTGCGGAGTGGATAAAATCAGTTCTGGCTGCGCCATGGTCTGGATGAGCGATTGACCCGATTCCAGGAAAAATGGGATACTCTCCACTGCCATACGCGCGGAGCTCGATAGCCTTTCTTCCACCATCTGCCGGGCTGCCCTGCCTGCCACCAGCCAGTCACCCAGGGTGAGGCTGAAGAACAGGATCAGCAGCAGGGGCAGGCTGCCTTGCAAGAACCGAAATTTTAAACTGGATTCTGCAGGAGAAGGCAGCAGCGGTCCCAGGCAGCCCCACCACAGCGGAAGCCCGAGGTAAAACAGCTCACCCACCAGGCTGGCGATCACCAATTCCATGCCGCGCGCAAGGATGATCTGCCAGGTCTGGGTCAGCGCATAATCCAAGCGGACTGCTAACGGACCGTTCACCGCCAGAAGGGTTGAAGCCATATAAACCGGCGCGTAAACAACCGCCAGAACAATCGCAGCTCCTAATGGATGCCGGAGCAGCTTGTAGAATGGTGTGCGGTAACGCTGCCGGACGGCTACACTGAACAACAGCGCCAGTCCAGTCATCTCCAACGGAGCGAAGGGGCTGTGGGTTGAGAACAATCCAACCATCAATCCGGTTAATGCCCCAACAACCATCGCCGGTAATGGTCCAAGCAGACCG
>JACRAG010000434.1 GCA_016213455.1 Anaerolineae bacterium
AGTCGATCTTACGCCGATTGAGCAAGTTGAGCCTGCGCCTGATCGAAAGATCCCAGTGGATTGGTTCCTGGAAATGGCCTATGAAGACCGCACCTGCATCGATTGATTCGCGCTCAGATGAAAGGAGGCAAGCGCTGCGCACCGCATTTCGGAAAGGACTTTCTGCCACTGCTGCGCCTGCCCGGCCATTAGTTTCGGTGCAGGGCTACCAGTACCTGGTGGATTTCGGCGAGACGCACAATCCGCGCTACCACAGGGTGAACAAAGACAAGACCTGTTCTTGCGGCGCGCCGTTCTGCGAGGCGATTGAAGCCGTCCGGCAGTATTTACAGTTTGGCGGCATACGAGCTCCCGAGCCATTCGACCCGGCTGCCTGCCCGATCTGCGGCGCAAAGACCTTTCCTGATCCGGCCTGGAACGGGAAATACACCAAGACGTTAGGGTGGCGCTGCCAGCAAGGTGGGCTGAAACACTTCCTGGATGCCAAAGCACAGAAGATTCAGAAGAACCTGGCTGAAAATCCCTGGTTGTTCCCGCCTGCGCCTGGCTACCTTGGCGTACGGCGGGACGAAATCATGACCTGGGAAGAATGCGCCGAGATCAGCCGCCGGGTGTTCGAAGAAACCGGCTACGACCCGACCGCCTGAATGGATCGACTTCAGGCGTACCTGACCCCAAACGTGGGGGACATCGTCCCCCATGGGGACCTGTCTCCCGCGTTCCATTCAAGGAGACAGAGACGTGACCCAAACCCAAATGACTTTGTTACCAGACCCTAAAGCGGCAGCATATCCCCTGCCGCGGCTAAAGCTCCTGCCCGTCCGCGAGCAGCCGGGTTTCCGGGTAGCCAAGGATCCAGATGGCTGCAACCTGCCCGAACTGCTGGCGGTAATTATCGGCGGCGCAAACCAGATCGAATGCGCCGAACGCCTGATCCGCCAGTTTGGGACGATGCAGAAGATCGCCCAGGCGCACGTGAGTGAAATCGCGCGCGTGGAGGGTATCGGCAACCAGACGGCCCTGCGGATCAAAGCAGCCCTGGCGCTGGGGCGTAAGCTGCTACAACCGGAAGAAGACCGCCCGGTGATCCACAGCCCATCGGACGCGGCGCAGATCCTGATGCCGCTCCTGGCCCACCGCGAGCAGGAATACCTGGTGGTGGTTGTGCTAGACACGCGCAACCGGGTGCTGGACGTGGTGGAGGTGTACCACGGCAGCCTGAATTCCTCGATGGTGCGCATTGGCGAGCTGTTCAAACCAGCCCTGCAGCGCAACGCCGCGGGCATGGTGATCGCGCACAACCACCCTTCAACGGACCCAACTCCTAGCCCAGAAGACGTCAGCGTGACCCGCGCCATTGTTCAGGCGGGCAAGCTCCTTGATATCTCTGTCCTGGATCACCTGGTCATTGGCCTGTCCCGCTGGGTATCGCTCAAAGAGCAGGGACTGGGCTTTTCGTAATCGTCAACCATAAGGCAAGCAAAGGAGAAACAGATGCAACCGATTTTGTTTTTTGACATTGAGACGGCCGTCAATGTGGACGCGCTGGCGTTCCTGCCAGAGCCGACCGCGCCGGCCAATTACAAAGACGCGGAGAAGATCGCCCAGTACGTCAGCGAGAAGAAAGCCGAACAGGCGCTGCAAGCGCCGCTGGACGCGGATCTGGGAATAGTGACCGCCATCGCCATGCAGCGCGGGTTGGAAAACGCTGCGGAGGTGTATCTAACCGGCGATGAAGAAACGCCGGACGAAACCGCGCTGCTGCGCTGCTTCTGGCTCAGCTTCGTCCAGATGGACGGGCGGGCCTGCGGTTACAACATCTTGGGTTTTGATCTGCCCTACCTGCTGCGGCGCTCCTTCGCGCTGGGGATCGAGGTTCCCCTGCTGCCCCGGCTGGCCAAGTACCAGACGGAACCCATCGTGGACCTGATGGGTATCCTCTACAACTGGGGCAATGCGCGGGGCCTGAAGTGGGTGTGCAAACGTTACAGCATTCCCAACGCGGTGCCCGACCTGGACGGCTCGAAAGTCGCCGGGATGGACCGTGAGACGCTGCGCAAGTATGCCATGAACGACCTGACCCTGGTCATCGAGCTGTACAAGCGCATGTGCGGGGTGTACCTGCCCGCGCTGGAAGCCTTTCAGCCGGCTTTCCTGCCGCGCTAACCCAAAGGAGAAGCAGCCATGAACGAAAGCCTGGAACTCGGCTTTGAAGTATCCAAGCTGCTGGCGCACAGCGGCTACCCGGCGGATGCTCCGGCGTTCTCGATCACCTGGGGACAGATCGCGGCAGAGATTGCCCGAATCGTAATCGCTCACAACCTGCCTTCTGGCCAGCTCACTGAAGAGACGGTGGTGACGCTGGCGGACGATATCCGGCGTGATATTCAGCAGTTGGATCCGCTTAACTGGCGGGAGGTGGTGCTCGACCGCGTGATGACCAGCCGGGCGATCAACCCGGCGCTGTGGGAACCCGAGTACGAGCCGGACGAGGGACCGCTGGTGGAACAATACGAGAACGCCACCCGCCTGGGCGACGACGAATCGTACTGGGTGGACGGCGGCGAATCGGCCGACTTCTTCAACGAGTAAATCTTTCATGTAGTACCACATTGCGAACCTCTGGGTGAACGACACCCAGAGGTTCGCGCGTGCAACGGGGGGTCAATGTGTTGATCAACCTGTTCGGTTGGTCGATAGATGCGCGCCTGGCGTTGTCCGGACGCTCCAAACGTTGGCAGGAAATTTAGCAGGAAATAACGTCGGCAATTTTTTCAAAGGAGGTGCGATTGATCACGACGGTAGCGCATCAGGCGCAAAACGCCCACCGCAAGCAGCGCTGGCCGCTGTGCATTGAAGAAATCGAGCATGGTGGACCAAGGCAATCGGGTGGCATTGAAGATTTTCTGTTGGGCCGGTTTGACGAAGAATGTCTAAGCGACGACCCGCCCGAATCTGATTGGAGCGATTGGTTTCCCCCGCCGCCCAAATTGAGTTGGGATGAGCTGGGCCTGCTCGCCGAATGGGTAGATGCGCAAGCAGACAAGCATAGTCTGTGGCCCGATCCCGAACAATATCCGCTGTCATTTTTCGAAGGAGAAGAACACGAATGGCTATTTCTGATGTGAACGTCAAAGACCTGGCGCTGGCCAACGGGTGGGCGTTGATCCCACTCTCTATCCAGATTCCCCCGGCTCCGCTGCTGGAACGGGCTGTGGGATACCAGCGCAACACGGAAGGGCGCTTCCTGGGCCTGTGGTGGGAGCCGTACGGTGATGAGGCGATGGTATCGGATGGACTGGTGTCTTTCACCGGTCACTGGCCTGGCTACCTGACCTTCGTACAGCACCCCCGCGTTTACCCGTATCTGACTGCCTACAACCTGGGTTCGTCGGAAGGCGAAGCGGAGTACCACCTGGTGATTGACCGTCAGGAAGGGACCGCATTCCTTCTTCCATCTCGCCAGGCGGACAGGCTGCTGTCCATGCAGTGGGAACAGGCTGAACGGCAGGAGATCCCGCAGGTGCTATCGCTCAAAGACCTGGAAGCGGTGCTCCAGAAGATCGCCCAGGAATGGCGCGCTCCCTCCACCGCGGAGGTGATGACGCGAATGAACGAAGATCAGGTGGCCGTCCAGGCGCTGCGCGACTGGCTTGACAACCTGGCAACGCAGGCAAAGTAAACCAAAAAACATTTTCACAGGAGGATCACAAATGAGCAGCAAAGTAACGGTTGAGAAAAGCGCGTTCGCCGAAAGCCTGGCGATTGTCGTGCGGGCTGTGGCTTCCGTACCACACCTGCCGGTTCTGGCGAATGTCTTGATCGAAAGCGAAGGCGGTCAATTGCGCCTGGCCGCCACCGACCTGACCCTGGGCGTTGCGGTATGGATGGATGCCCGGTTGGATGGGCAGATCGCGTTGACCCTGCCGGCCAAAACCCTGACCGACATCGTGAACTCGTTGGGCGACAGCGAAGTGCAATTCTCCGTTAACGGTAAGCCGGAAGCAGCCATCAAAAGCGGGACGTTCAAAGGCGTGGTGCGCGGGATTGAGGCGTCGGAGTTCCCGGCGATCCCTGAGTACGACCTGGCCAATGCCATCATCCTGGAGGCGTCACTGCTGAAGGAGATGATCCAGGCGACTGCGTTTGCCGCATCCACGGATCAGGCTCGGCCCGTTCTGGAAGGGGTGCAGTTGTCCCTGAATGGTAATACCTTGGCCATGGCTGCCACGGACGGTTTCCGCCTGGCGGTCAAAAAGGCGGCCCTGCCGGTTAGCGTTAGCAGCCAGCAGGTCATCATCCCGGCGGCGTCCTTGAAAGAGACAGTGCGGGTTCTGAGCGCCACAAAACCGGACCAGGTGCACCTGTTGGTCCCCCAGAAAGGGTCGCAAGTGGTGCTGCGCGCCGGGAACGTGCAGCTCATCTCCCAACTGATCGACGGGCGCTTCCCGGATTACCAGATGATCGTGCCGAAAAGTTACAAGACCCGCACGGTTCTGGGTACCGCTGACCTGCTGAAAGCTTGCAAACAGGCTGCCGTCATTGCGCGGGAAGGCGGAAACGTCATCCAGTTGCGCCTGACGCCTGGGGAGGAGCAGACCGGAAAGGTCACCGTGCTGGCCGAATCGGGCGATACCGGCGAAAGCGAGGTGGAACTGCCTGCGACGATCACCGGGCCTGAAATGACCATTGCCTTCAACGTCAAGTTCTTGCAGGATGGCCTGGAAGCGATCCGCACGAAGAACGTTGTCATCGAAACCAACACGCACAACACGCCGGCGGTCATCCGCCCGGCGGGAGAGGAGGAGTACCTGTACATTTTGATGCCCATGCACGTGGATGGGAAGTAAAGCGATGGGGGAGCCGCGGCTCCCCCATTTCTCCTTTGGACCACAAACGTCAGTTTCTCACAAAACAGTTTGCGATTGACGTTTGTTGTTCAGGGGTTTGAATGACCCTGAGCTCAATCACCTAGGCTGGCATTCACGGCTTATGAAACGTCGGCAATTCCTATTTAAAAACTCAGGAGGATCACATGAACGTCTATGAAGACAAGTACCTGCGGGAAAAACTGAACCGGATCATCGCAAAGCAGCGCGAAGGGAAGGTGGTGATTGCGGCTTACAAAGACGGCACTGGTTTGCCGGCGCGCGAAGATCTGGGCGACTTAGGTCGGGCGGCGTACCCATACGATTACACAGTGGGCAGCTTTGGCTACCTCAAGTACGACTCGGATTTGGGTGCTTACCTCTTCACCGCCAAACCCGATGCCAAAGTTCCGCCAGTGCTGGCGAAATACAAAAGGCTAACGCTGGCTGAAGCAGAATTGGATGCGGCCACGCGGGTCATCCAGATCCGGGTGGGCGATATCCTTGTCACCTTTAGCGGCGCTCAGCCCTGGAAAGGGCTGTACGAAATCCTACGCGAGGTGAACGAAGATCTGCTGCGCACTAACGCTGGGATTGTGGTGTGGAAGATCACCAAGAAGGAGACTAAAAGCGCGGCTTTGAAGGACTGCCTATTCCCTGGCGCGGTGCCGAAGCTGCGCAACGGTCAGGCGATGGGCTATGTCAGCGGTTATGCCTATGACAGTGACCGCAACCTGGTATATGTCGGGCTGGTGGGTTACAAAACCAGCCTGGAGTCCCTGCGCGTGACGCTGATGGCGGGTAAGCCGATCAGCATGACGCAGGATGACGCGGGCGATGTCAGTCTGCAGCCGGTCGAGAAGTACGAACAGGTCTGGGACCCGATGCCCGAATACACCAGTCATCACGCGGCCTTTGTCGCTCGCAATGCCCTCCCCGGCAAGTGGGAACCCGAAGACCTCTCCACCTACCTGCTCGTTTTCAAAGGTTCAACCAGTCCTGCACACGAATTACAGCGGTTGTTTGTTGAACGACTGAAGGAAGCACTGGAAATTCCCATTCTCAATGAATGGGGCGGGGAGCTGTGGAATCAGGCCCGCGACCAGCGATTTGTACAGAAACTGACCACCGGCGGCGATTGCCTACAAGGCGCGCGGATCGACCTGCAAGCGGACTGGAAAGGCTTAATCGCCGGTCTGCTCCAGCAAGAAACGCTCAAACTCACCGCCTGATCGAACTGTCAATCCAACTGACCCCGGAGGGGCTCGCTTTTCCCCTCTGGGGATGAAGTGTGGCTCCTGCGGGGTCTTTTTATTTCCCCAAATGGAGCCGAATTATGCGTCCCCCTGCCATTGAAAAGATGGGGTACTACCCCACCGATGAACCCGTTATAGAAGCCATTCAAAGCTACATTGCCCCTGCCACAAGCCGCGCGCGGCTGTTTGATCCCTGCGCCGGCGAAGGCCGGGCAGCTTCACTCTTGGGCAAAGCTCTCAACTGTGAAACCTGGGGCGTGGAACTGTCACCTGAACGAGCCGCCAAAGCCGAACAGGTGTTGGACAAGGTCTACCAGGCGCCCTGGCAGGCCTGCTTCCTGACCGATGAAAGCATTTCCTGCCTCTTTTTGAACCCACCGTATGAGTACGATCGCTTTGACGATCAGAAACGGCTGGAACTTGAATTCCTGAAGACGACCACGCCCAAACTGGCACGTGGTGGGCTGCTGATCTATGTTATCCCTCAGCGGATTCTGGGCATGCCTGAAATTGCTCGCATCCTGGCGGGCCACTATGAAAACACTCGCATCTACCGTTTCCCGGACGGCCTGTTCGACAAGTTCCAGCAGGTAGTGGTGTTTGCTACCCGCCGGACGGTCTACAAAGTACCGATTGAAGGAGAGACCGGTGAGATCATGGCGCTGGCCAACCAGCCGATTGACCCGCTCCTGCCTGTTCCGCAACCGCTGTACGAACTGCTGCCTGCGCCAGTGCGCGGGGCAAACAGCCGGCCGGTGGTGTTCAAGCGCATGGACTGGGAGCCGGAAGAGGTGGTTGAGGCGACCCGGAAAGCGGGCGTGCAGACCACACCTGAATGGCTGGATCTGATCAACCCTTCCCGCGCCATGGCGCAGCTGAAACAGCCGGTCATGCCACTCAAGAAAGGCCATGTAGCCATGCTGATGGCATCCGGCATGATGGGTACGGTCCGGCTGACCGATGAAGAAGGCCGGCCGATGCTGATCAAGGGCCGGGTGGTCAAAGTCGTTGAGAAAAGTGAGGAGACGGACAGCAAAGACTCCAAGGTGGTGGTCGAAACCTACAAGGACCGCTTCGTCACGACCGTGGCGGTGCTCAAGCAAGATGGGGTGCAGATCATCCAGGACGTGAAAGGGCTGTCGGACTTCATGAGGGCGCACGGTGAGAAGATCGCCGCGCATGTGCTGGAGACTTACCGGCCGCTTTACAATCTTGACCCAACAGCGGAGGAAATGGCGATTCTGGACACGCTCGGAACGGGGCGCAAGCCTCTCCCTGGACAAGAGCGGGCTGGATTGCTCACTACCCAGCGGCATGCCGCGGCGGCCATGGCTCGCTCCATCCGCAAGAGCCGTGTGGGCAACATGCAAGGAGAAATGGGGCTGGGGAAGAGCACGATTGGCGCAGCGGTGATCGAACTGCTGCATGCCTACCCGGCGCTGATCGTTTGCCCGCCGCACCTGGTTCCCAAGTGGATCCGCGAGATTGAGGAAGTAATCCAGGGTGCGCGGGGCATCGAGCTTCGCCGCATCGGGCGCAATTCCGATGAGTTAGCCGACGCCAATGACGTGCGCGACTTTCTGGATCATTACCAGGAAGCCGCGAGAAGCGCAAAGGAGAAGGGTCTGCCCGCGCCGAAGTGGGTAGCGGTGGTAGCCCATACCTCAGCGAAGTTTGGTCCCGGCTGGCAGCCTGCGGTGGTCATGCGGAAAACGCTGCATCCCCTCACGAACCAAATGGTGGATGCCTGCGCCTGCCCGGCCTGTGGAAAGATCATCACGAAGGAGGAAGATGGGTTCGCGGTCCCGGTGACCGATCCAAAGGATTTGACAGACAAACGCCGCTTCTACACCAACCCGGTTCCTGGCTGGCAGCTCGATGCTCACAAGGAACGCAAGTTGGACGAGAACGGCGAACCGGTGTGGGGCACGCGGCCCTGCGGACAGGCGCTCTTCGCGTTCACCGGCGCTCGAAGGCACTCGATTGCAGAGTACATCGCCAAGCACGCCAAAGGCGAATTCAAGCTACTGATCGCGGATGAGTGCCACGAGTTTAAAGGCAAGTCGAGTGATCGGGGCATCGCCTTCCACCAGTTGGTCACCGCCTGTAAAGCAACGCTCACGCTCACCGGCACGTTCTTCGGCGGCAAGAGCAC
>JACRAG010000430.1 GCA_016213455.1 Anaerolineae bacterium
GCGTGGAGTGGTTTATGCGCCACAAGAACCCGCTGATCGTGCCCTGGCTGGATAACGTGCTGCGCATGAGCCAGGGCGGCGAGCCGCCCGCCCAGGTGCGCGCGGCGGAGATCGTGGTGCTCGAGTCGATGGAGGATTTGCTGGTGTATGCGCTGGACCCGGCGATTTACCAGAACCTGCCCATATCCGCCTGGGATGACTCTGAACTAACCGGCGTGGCAGACTTTTCGGGCAAACGCGTCATCGACGTGGGCGCGGGGACAGGGCGGCTGACGTTCGCCGTGGCGCACCTGGCGCGAGTCGTGTACTGCGTCGAACCGGTGGAGAACCTGCGCAATTTCATCCGCATCCAGGCCCAGGCGCGCGCGTTGAACAACATCTATGCCGTGGACGGGCTGATCACGCAGCTGCCGTTTGAAGACGGCTTTGCGGATGTGGTCATGGGCGGGCATGTTTTTGGCGACCTGTTGGATGAGGAATATGCGGAGATGCGCCGGGTGGCCCGGACAGGTGGGACGATCATCTTATGCCCGGGCAGCAGCGTGGGCGGCGCGGAGCACCCACACCGTTTCCTGCTGGCGCAGGGCTTTTCGTGGTCAGAATTTGAAGAGCCCGGCGACGGAATGAAGCGCAAGTATTGGAGAAAGGTGTAAGCGGGTTCTGCATCAAAGCAGAGATGCGAATCGGTGGGTGAGTGTGCGTTCCGGCTGTTTTTCGGACAGCTGGAACGCGCATGGTTTAAGCGGCAGGTTTCCACTGGTTGGCGCGTTGATTTTGCTGAGCCAGGCGCGCGGTCTCTCCCACGCGTTTAGCGCGCGTTTCGGGGCGTTTGGCGTTGACAATCCATTCCAGGATGCCACGCCGGGTGGATTTTGGAAAAGCCTCAAAATTGGCGCGCGCCGGAGGCAGCGCATCCAGCGCGGCAGCCAGGTCCGCAGGGATCTCCAGGCGTTCCACCCCATCCAGTGCGGTCCACGAACCGTCGCGTTTCGCCGCTTCGATCTTCTCCAGCCCGGCGGGGGCGATCAGTCCGGCAGCCAGCAGGCGTTCCACGCGCTGCTTGTTGGATTTGGCCCAGTTTGAGCCGGGTTTGCGCGGGGCAAAATAGAGCATGGTGCGCAGTTCGTCCAGCTTGCCGGGTTTGCTGTCCACCCAGCCGAAGCAGAGCGCCTCTTCCACCGCGGCTTCGTAGTCCACGAAAGGCTGGTTGGCAGCCTTGCGGTAGCTGATCAACCATACGCCTTCGCTGCGGGTGTGATGTTGCTCCAACCAGGCGCGCCACTCCGCGCGGGTGAGTGGATGGATGGCGTTGGGCGGCGGTTCTACGCTCAAGGTCGGGTTTCACTTTCCGGCGCTGGGCGGGTTGGTCGCGCGCATGTGCGCCACAGAACGGGCTGCCAGCTCGCGTAGCACTGACTGGTCCAAATCTGCCAGCTTGTTGACATACAGGCAGGATTTGCCGGTCTTGTGTTTGCCCAGGCGGGAAAGTAAATCCTCATATTGGTCAAAACCGGACATGATGTACAGGGTCAAATACTGTTTGCGCGGAGAAAAGCCGATCACCATCCATTCGCCGGTGTGACCGCTGGCATACCGGTAGGCGTAGCGTCCAAAACCGACGATGTCGGCGCCCCACAACTCGGCGGGTGCGCCGGTGATCTCTTGCAGCATGGCGATCAACGCCAGGCAGTCGCTGCGGCGCTGCTCGTCGCTCAGCGTGTTGATGAATACGGTGGGGTCTGTCGGCCCCGGTCGGGTTTTGAGTTCAGCCATCGCACAACCTCCACTTTATAGTGGATACAATTTATCATAAATAGAACAAAATTACAATCGTCGGAGTCTTTTTCAGCTGCCTATCGATAAAGATTATTGAGCTCCACCCCGCTCTGACCCACCCCCCAAATGAATGAGCGGAGCCGATTGTTTTCGACTCCGCTCACCTGTTGATGGGGTTCTACCGTCTCTTTATGGGTTGCGCAGCTTGCGATTGATGTCCTGAATTTTGCGCATCCAGGTGAAGTATTGCCCGGCCCAGATGCCGGCGTAAATGCCGACGAAGATCAGGATGTAGAGCAGGACACCCAGCGGGGTGTGCGGCATCCAGTAGGACCAATAGGCGATCGGGAACATCACCACTGCCGAAAGGATCAGGTGCAGAACAGTGCGTTTGGTGATGCTCCAGCTTTCCACTTCCCAGATCAGCGAGCCGGCGGCAAAACCGGCGCACAACAAGCCCGACAGGAGGTACTGGAGGAGTGTGGCGTTAAGCTCACTGCCGGCTGGGTCGATCATTTCGGGGGCGACCGTGTAGAATTTACCATCGCCCATCACCAACGAGATGATCAACGAGATGGTGTAGCTCATGAATATCGCCAGCGGAAAGCCAAGCATGGCGCGTAAAAGGATTTTCTTTTTCATGGGTTTCTCCTTAGATTCCCAAATAGGATTTGATTTTTGCCATGTAGCGCCGGGAGACAAAGGACTTCTCTCCCGAGTGAAAATACAGGCAGATGGTTCCGGTCAGGCTCATATCGAGCTGCCTGACCTTCTTGAAGTTCACCATCTCCGAGTTGGAGATGCGGATGAAGTAGGGCTGCGTCAGCCTTTGTTCCACCTCATACAGCCTCAGGCGCAGGGTGTATAACCCGTTCTCGGTCTGCGCGAATACTTTTTGCTGGTCGGCATAGATGCGGAGCAGCGCTTCCGGCTGCAGGAGTTCCAGGCGGTCCTCCTGGTAACCGATCAGGTGGGTTGGCTGCGCGTCCGAGAGGCGCACCACCAGGTCGTTGATTTCAGGCGTGATCTCCCGGGTGTAAATGACCAGACGGGGTTGTTCGCTTTGTTCGTCGATGATGATTTCCAGCTTCACTGGTTTGTCTCCTTCGGCTGTTGTCGTGCAGGCGCCGAGTCCTTTTTCGAAATGGCTGATGAAATCACACGAGGGTGGTGGACCGCAAGCCGCCGGTCGTTTCCTGATCAGGATACCCTTATCTCAAGTCACACCCATGATAGGATTTTTTTGGAATGTAGTCCAGCGTTTTTGGATCAGTGGTCGTTTTAAGGAGATAACTGGTCGAATGAAGTTGGCAGCCGGTCAGCGGTGAAGCGCTCCGGCCCACTGCGTGGAACAAAGGGGCGGGGGTCACGCTGCCCTTGAGTGCTGCGATGGGAGATCAGCGGTCGGGGTCGGAGCGGAGGGCGCCTTCGATCACATCGCCGGGGTTGAAAAGCTGCAAAAACTCGTCCAATGAATCTTGCAGAGTTTCGTCGCCGAAATCCTCGCGCAGGAAGACCCGCTCGCCAAAGTCGCCGATTTCCTGGACGGCCCACTCATAACGGTAATAAGCCAGCGCGGTGAGGTTGGGAGACACGCTGCCGTAACCGGAATCGATGGCGGCGCGCGCCGGCCCGTCCTCCGGGAGGAAAAAAAGGTCACGTTCGCACGGGGCAAGCAGGATGCCGTCCCAATCCACCGCGTGCAGTCCGCCGGCGGAGTCCACCAGCAGGTTGGCGGTGTGGATATCGGCGTGACAAAGCACGAAATCCAGCGGCGTGCCCATCAACGACTGACCGAGATCGATGCAGCGGCGGGTGACCCGTTCGATGATCGCGGCGCGCTCCTGCCAGTGTTGCGCCATGGCGCGGCGAATGGGATGCTCGAAGTGCGTGCTTCGCACCAGCGCATCCAGGCGATGCACGCTTTCGCCAAAAGCCGGGATAAAGCTTTCACGGCGCAGCAGCTTTTCCAGTTCCGCCGGAGGTTGGGCGGTGTGCAGGCGGCGCAGCAGGTCGCCATAGGTGCGGTATTGCGCCGGCGAAAGCCCGGCGGCGCGCGCCGCCTGTCCGTCGATCCACGGATACAGCAGCAGGTGATGAGTCTCCGGCAGTCCATCCAGGGGGTGGGCCAGCGTGCCGTCCAGACCCGGCAGTGGCGCGACGACTTCTGGCAGTCCATGCTGGTGCAGCCAGTGCGGCAGCGCCAAACCGGCAAGATCCAGCGGCCCCGAGCGCAGTTTGAGGAAGCGCGCCCCATGGTGCGAGTCGACCCGGTACACCCAGGCGCGCGCATCGTAGCCAATGGGCAGGAAGGTGAGCTGGACGCCAGTCAGGCCAAAACCAGCCGAGAGTCCGGCGAGGAGCGCAGCTTCGGGCAGGGCAGGCTATTCCAGCATGTCAGGCGCGCAGCCGATCCTGCTGCGGGGTCCACGGGCGTTCATGGTTCATGGAATAAATTATAGAACCGAATGCGGCACGACTGTTTGCAAAGTGGCTTGACAATCTTGGGGTTTGGGGTGTATGGCCGGTCATACACCCCAAATATTCTTTTGCCCCCTTTCTTGAGGGGGCGGCGGTGAAGCCGCGGGGGTGGATAAAGGGCTATTCAAAGACTTTGCGAATAGCCCTGCCGAATGCGACGGTCGGGGTTGGCCTGGCGGGTTGTGGTGCTACAATTAACCAGGATCTATCTGAAAATTAATTCCCCCCACCCCTTGCGTAAGCCTCTTGTTTTTACCAATCCTACGGGAAGGGGGATGGGCAAAGTTAGTTAATTTTCGCATAGGTTCCAAACCAAACCTGAAACAATCCTGGAGGACACATGTCCATTCGCGCGATCAATGATGCCTGGGTGATCGAAACCCAATCCACGGCCTATGTCCTGGGCCTCAGCCCTTCCGGTCTGCTGCTGCACCTGTACTGGGGCGCGCGCCTGCCGCGCCTGGAAGACTACCCACAGCCGGAAGAACCCGGCTTTTGGGCCTTCAACGGCCCGGGCCACATGGCCCGTGAAGAATATCCCGCGCACGGTGGGATCAAGTTTGTCGAGCCTTGCCTGAAGGTGCGCTTTGCCGACGGCGTGCGCGATACACTGCTGGTATTTGAGTCGGCTGAGATCATCGAAGGCGCGCTGCCCGAGCTGACCGTGCGCTTGAAGGATGCCCACTACCCGCTGACAGTGAGCCTGCACTACCGCGCGCACCTGGAGGAAGATCTGTTGGAACGCTGGGTGACGCTGGAGAACCAGGGCGAGGCGCTGGAGATCGAGCGCGTATGGTCGGCGCAGTGGCACATGCCTGCGCAGGAGCAGTATTTCCTGCATCACCTCTCCGGGCGCTGGCTGGACGAGTTCCACCTGCAACGCGAACCGCTGGGGCCAGGGACCAAAATTATCGAGAGCCGCCGGCTGACCACCAGCCATTCGCACAGCCCGTGGTTTGCCGTGGAACGCGGCCTGGCGACCGAGGACCAGGGCGAGGTGTGGTTCGGTGCGCTGGCCTGGAGCGGCAACTGGAAGCTGGCAGCCGAGGTGACCGAGATCCAGCAGACGCGGGTGAGCATGGGCCTGAATGATTGGGATTTTGCCTGGCGTTTGGGTCCGGGCGAGCGCTTTACCACGCCGGCCTGCCTGGCGGGTTTCACCCGCGAAGGCTTTGGCAGCGCCAGCCGGCGCTTTCACCAGTATGTGCGCGGCAAGGTCATTCCGCACGGCAAAAGTGTGCACAAAGTGCTGTACAACTCCTGGGAGGCCACCACCTTTGACGTGGACGAGGCCTCGCAGGCCCGGTTGGCGGAGATCGCCGCGGGGATGGGGGTGGAGCTGTTCGTGATGGACGACGGCTGGTTCCACGGGCGCAACGACGATCACGCCGGGCTGGGCGACTGGTGGCCGGATGAGGCCAA
>JACRAG010000431.1 GCA_016213455.1 Anaerolineae bacterium
CCAATTCTCGGATATGATTGCACGCTGGTTATCGAAAATCCACTGCGCTGGATGAGCTGATCATTCGAAAAAACGCTTGGATTGAAAGGTTTGAAAATGTCCCTCTCTGTATTTCTCGATACTCCAATCAGTCAGGTTGTCGAACCAAAAATTTTTATCCGTCGAGACGGAGCCAATGTGGAGATAACCCGCGCTGAATGGGATGCGATGTGCCCTGATTGTGAACCGCTTGTAACCGATGGCGGCGAATCCAACGAAGTCTTTTATGCGAATATCACCCATAATCTCAACACAATGGCAGATGCAGCCGGCATCTATTACGCCCTATGGAGGCCTGATGAGGTAGGGTTCACCAAAGCCCGGCATCTGATTGAGCCGTTACGTGATGGCTTGAAGCGATTAAAAGAGAATCCTGGGGAATTTCAAAAATTCAACCCGGAAAATGGGTGGGGATCGTATGATGGCCTGGTCAATTTTGTTGAACGGTATCTGGCGGCGTGCGAAGAGTTTCCGGAGGCTGATGTACATGTATCGAGATAGTCAAACAAACAGTAGCCCGATCGTTCTCACCAGCCTGGCGAGTCTGCCGCTGGTAACCATGCGCGAGTACACCGGGATGAGCGTCGATGAGGCGGTTCGCCGGCACCAGGCGCTGGGTTTGCCGGTGCGCGGGGTGTATGTGTTCGGCAGGCGGGTGTTCATCTGCATGGAGCGGACCGCTTGAAGCGCATGTATGGCTGGCGGAAGCGCTCGGGCCGGCGCACCTGGCTGCACTGCCGCAACTGCGGGCGCCGGCTGGTGCAGATCGCCGAGATCGACCTGCGCACGTGCGTGCCGCTGATCACGGCCTACGCCGTTGAGATGCGCATGGTGTGCGCGCGCTGCGGTACGGTTAGAGAGTTCAGGAGTATTCGCCGTTCTATTGTTTTTTAGGTCAAATGGTCTATAATGAGATTGTTGATTGTCGGTCGCTCTGGTTGGCCACGCATCGCGCGGCAGGAGCGATCACCCGGAGATTGGCGCCCGGCTCATTTTGAGTCGGGCGTTTTTGTTTAACCCAACGCCGCCCGGCTCCATCACAAACCGGAGGCGTGCATGCAAAATCTTTTGATCTCCCGTAAGTTTTGGTCGTTGATCCTGGCGTTGACCGTGATGGTCGTCGCCGCGTTTTACCCGGCTTTCCAGATGGACGCCGAGGCCGGCGCCGGCATGCTGGTGATCGTGGTCAGCTACATCATCGGCGTCGGCTTGGACCCCGGCGAGAATGCCGGCACCTGGCAGGGCGTGATCAAGTCGCGCAAGTTCTGGGCAGCGGCAATCGGCTTCACGGTCATGGTCCTGGCCGGCCTGGATATCAAACTACCTCAACCCTTTTCGCCTGACATGTTGATCGAAGTGGCTGTGCTGATCGGCAGTTACGTGGTCGGCATTGCGGCCAGTGATCGTCTCCGTATCCGAGGGAGCTATGACGGATAGCCACGCGGTCACTGGCAAATCACTGCAGGCCCAAATCGACTCTTTAGGTGAGCGAATGGAAAAAGGGTTTGAGGAAATCAAGGCGCTACTGCGGGGAAACGAAGAGCGCCTGCGCAGTCTGGAAACACGCGAGGCATCTTGCCAGCCACTGATCCAGTCAAGACTGGATGCAGCCTGGCGGAAGATCGACGAGCACGAGAAAGAGATCGAGACGCTGACCGAGATTGCCCAGAGCCTGCGGGCCACGCTGCGCGTGGTCACTGGTGTGTTGGTTGTGCTCGGCACGGGCGTCGGTGCCTGGTTGGTCAACCAGGTGTTGGGGTTGATCAAATGAGTCCTACCAGGGCGTTGCGTCAGTGTACCTATCCGGGCTGCAGTGCGCTGGTTTCGCACGGCAGTCGGTGCGCTGCGCATGCCGAGGCCTGGCACAACCAGGACTATCGCGCCTGGTATCGCACCGATCGGTGGCGGCAGATCCGCGCCAAGCAGTTGCGTGCTCAACCCTGGTGCGAGGAGTGCCGCAAGGCTGGGCGGATGGTGGTTGCCACGGATGTGGATCACATCGAGGCGCACCGCGGCGATGAGGGTCGCTTTTATGCCGGGCCGTTTCAATCGCTGTGCCATCGCTGTCACAGTCGCAAGACTCAACGCGAGACGAGGGGGAGGGCATGAAAAAAGTTTTCACCAACCCACCCTATACCGCGCGTGTCTCGAATCTGAGAAAGATTCCCCGATCGAGTTTGAGTTTGAGGTGAGCAGCCATGCCGACACGACCGGTGAGTGCGGACAACATGGACGGCGGCGGGAAGCACTGGACGAAAGCCGAGCTCGAAGCCAGGCATGCGGCTGCGGACGGCAGCAAACGCCAAAAGCGGGTGGTGCTGAAACCGCCCCCTTTGGTGAAGGAGAAGCCGGAAGTTTACGCGGTATGGAAAGACATCGTGAAGAAGCTTCGCGGGATTGAACTGCTGGACAACCTGGACTCGGATCTGTTGGCAGTCTATTGTGATGCGCTTGTGCATTACAGGGAGTGCAGCCGGCGGATTGGCCTGCCGGTGCACCGCGAGGATGGCGAGGCGGTTTCGCCGATGGCGATGAGCGACCTGATTAAAGAGACGCAGGCCTGGGCGCGGATTGTGGCGCAGTTTGCGGACAAGCTGGGGCTGACGCCTGGCGGGCGGGCCCGGTGGGCGAAGAAGCAAGCCGATAAGAAATTGGATCCGTTTGAAGAGGCGTTTGGAGGATGATGCACCCGACCACGCAGTATGCGCTGGATGTGGTTGAGGGGCGCCGGGTGTCCGGGCGCGCCGAAATTTTGGCGTGCAAGCGGCACCTCGATGATTTGGCGCGCTCGCAGGCGGACCCGGCCTGGCCGTGGATGTTCGATGAGAACAAGGCGGACAAGATCTTCGCGTGGTTCCGCTACTGCAAGCACGTGGAGGGCAAAAAAGCAGGGTCCCCGATCGAGCTGGAAGATTTTCAGAAGTTCGATTTTGGGTGCGTGTTTGGGTGGGTGGATCGCGAGACCGGGCTGCGGCGCTTTGAGAAGGCGTACATCCAGGAGGCGCGCAAAAACGGCAAGAGCACGCGCATGAGCGGCGCGGCGCTGTACCTGATGGCAGGGGATGGCGAGGAAAGCCCGGCGGTTTACTGCGCGGCGGTGGACAAGGACCAGGCGCGGATTGTGTACAAGTCGGCGATGGCGATGGCGCGCAAGAGTCCGGACATCCAGCGCAGGCTGAAGATCCGGGATTATATGATCAGCCACGTGAGCCGCGGGGGTGAACTGAAAGCGCTTAGCAAGGACACGCAGAACAAAGACGGGTTGAACCCGAGCGGGGCGATCATCGACGAGTATCACGCGCACAAAACCAGCGAGATCTACGACCTGATCTGGAGCGCGTGGGGCCAGCGGGCGCAGGCGCTGATGATGATCATCACAACGGCGGGCTTTGAGACGATCGAAAACCCCTGCTACAAGGAATATGAGTATGTCAAATCCATCCTCACGGGCACGGTCAAGAATGACCGGTACTGGGGGGTGATTCGGGAGCTGGACGAGGGCGACGACGAGCACGACCCGGCGAACTGGATCAAGGCCAACCCGCTGCGGGCGGCCACGCCGGAGGGGTTGAAAAAGCTGCAGGAGCAGCACGACGAGGCTTTCAACAGCCGCGATCATGCCAAGATCCGGAATTTCCGGGTAAAGAACCTCAACAAGTGGGTCAACGAGACGGAAAGCAGCTATTTTAGCAGCGAGCTGCTGGAAAAGTGGGCCAAGTTGGGGGTAACGCGAGAGGTCTTCCGCGAGCTGACGCGGGGGAAACAAGCCGTGGTCGGGGTGGACCTCTCCAAGAGCATTGACCTGACGGCCTGCGCGCACCTGTTTGCGCTGGCGGACGGCAGGATTGCGGTGACGGCGCGCGGTTTCATCCCCGAGGGGGCGGTGATCGCGCATGAGCGGACTGACAAAATTGAGTATCGCGCATGGGCAGCGGATGACTGGGTGACCATCACCGAAGGAGACGTGACCGACTTCGCCTCGATCCGGACGTACATCGATGATGCCGAGCTGAACCACGGCTGGGTGCTGCATGAGTTTGCATATGACCCGTACAACGCCACGGCGATGGCCAACGACCTGCAGCGGGACGGCGTGACGATCATCGAGGTGCGGCAGGGCGTGCGTACGCTGAGCGAGCCGACCAAAACTTTTCGCGACCTGGTGGCGAGCGGACAGGTGGTGCATGAGGGCAGCCCGCTGTTAACCTGGGCCCTGGCCAATGCGCGCGAGGCCCAGGACGACAACGAGAACATCAAGTTGTCGAAGAAAAACGCGAGCGATACCAAGCGGATCGACCCAGCCAGCGCAACGATGAACGCCATGACGCGCCTTGAGGCGCTGCGCGAAGCGAGCCAGGACGTGAACGGCGACATCAAAGCCGGAAAGTGGGGCATGTAATGACATCCATCCAACATGATCAATCACTTTCGAAGCCTGATACATGGGCGATTTTCCGCTATCAAAGCGGGAGGGTGCAGGTTGTGACGCGCTGCAGAAGAGGTCATATCGGCAGTTTGGACGATCATCAGATTGGTTCGGACGGCACGGTGACACCGTCAGTTGTTTGTCAACACGATGGGTGTGACTACCACGAGTTCGTCAAGCTAGAGGGCTGGGAGGAAGGTCTATGCTGAGGTTAGGTCTGGACGATCTGGATACGAACGGCGATGTGGGCGATTGGGCTTTTCTGGATAACGACAAGCAGATTGCGATTCGCTACGGTCCGACGGCGTTTGCTGGAACAGTGGTTATACCGATTTTCACGCCACACGGTTGGTTATGGAATGGGAACCGAACGGCACCTACCATAGAGCCGTCCATACTGGTCAGACCTGTTGATGGCTGGACCGATGGCTGGCATGGTTGGTTGAGAGATGGAAAGTTGGTTACGGCATGATGAAGCTGGATATCGCCTGCGGGAACCATAAAGACCTGGGCTGGACGGGGATCGACATTCAGGCGCTGCCGGGGGTGGACATTGTGCATGACTTGAACGTGCATCCCTGGCCGGTGGCCTCGGAGAGCGTGGTCCAGGCGAAGGCCTGGCACATCGTGGAGCACATTCCACCGGTGGCGGTGACGGAAAAGGGCACGCGCAGACCGTTCATCGAGTTTATGAATGAGTGCTGGCGGGTGCTGAAAGCGGGCGCGCTGATCGACATCGAAACGCCCTACGGCGGATCGGCGGGATTTTTACACGACCCGACGCACTGCAACCCGGTGAGTGAGTTGACCTTCGAGCATTTTGACCCGGATTACCGGCGGTACCAGACCTACCAGCCGAAACCCTGGAAGATCCTCGTGCTGAGATGGGCGCCGGACGGGAACGTGAATGTTCTGATGGAGAAACGACGTGAGGCTTAAGCTGAGCCAACTGCAGAACATCCATGCCGGGCGACCGGCGGCGGTACTGGGCGGCGGGCCGAGCCTGCCGGGCGACCTGGCGCGGGTGCCCAGAAACGCGGTGCTGATTGCGGTCAACTACCATGCGCTGCGGCTGTGCCGGGCGGCCTACATGGTGTACAACGACGACCCGCAGAGCGACCCGCGGCTGCAGGCGGCGGTGGCCAGCACCAGGGCAACCCGAGTCAGCCCGGACTGGATGACCACGGATGTGGAGTTCGACGTGGACGCGTGGACGGGATTTTACTCCAGCAATACCGCGACCTGGCTGGCGCTGTGGATGGGGTGTGACCCGGTGCTGCTGTGTGGGATGGACTGCTACCAGGGCGAGCGGGTGTACTTCCACGAGTATGACCACGACGCACCGTGCTTTCATTACCCACTGGAAGAGCATCTGCGCCCGTGGCGGGAAGAGGGTCGGCACCGGCTGCCCAACGTGGAGCGGGTGCGGGCGATGAGCGGGCCGCTGGGGAGCATCTTCGGGCTATATCAGGAGGCGGTTTGAAAACGTTTCTGCGGAAACACCTGGACGACGTTTTGACGGTCAGCGGGGCCGGGCTGGTGATTGGGGCGACGGCTGCGCTGAGCGTGGTGGCGGCGGTGTATGTGGCCGGGGCGTTTTTGATCCTGGCGGGCGTGTTGATCGGGATCGGCAACGCGCGGGCGGTAAAACAGACGGCGGAGGTGATGGATGATCATCAGTAACCTGGTAGGCGGCGCGCCGCCTGTGCCGGAACGGGCGAGGCCGGAGAGCCGCTACCCGCGGGTGTACAGCGGCTACACCAAAACCAAAAGCGGCCAACGGGTGACCGAGGACGCGGCCAAGAAAATCGCCACGGCCTACCGCTGCGCGAACACGATCTGCAACGACATCGCGCAGATGCCGCTGCAGGTGTTCAACAGCTACCGCGGGAACATTACCCGGCTGTACCCGGACATGCAGGCACGGAACACGGCCTACCTGGTGGAGCGCAAGCCCAACCGCTGGATGTCGCCGTTTTTGTGGAAGCGCACGATCGTCAACTGGCTGATCTGGTGGGGCAACGCCTACATCTGGTCACCGCCCATCGCGTTCCGCGAGCTGTTCATTCTGGACGCATCGAAAACCTACCCGGTTTTTGACGCGGACGGGAACAAATGGTACCAGACCATTTTTCCCAATGGGCAAAATGAATTGATCCCGGATGTGGAGATGGTGCACCTGATGCTGAACAGCAAGGACGGGTTGGTGGGAATGAGCGTGCTGGAGTATGCGCGCGAGACGATGGGTCGGCAGCTGGCGGCGCACGAGACGCAAGACGAGCTTTCCGGGAACGGGCTGAAACCGACCGCGGCGCTGTGGGTCAAGGCGGCCAATCTGGACCAGGAGTCCAAAGACATTATCCGCAAAACCTACCTGGAGGCAGCCGAGACCGGCGCGGCGATTTTTGAGGAAAACAAGTTCTCGAAATTTGAAACGATCACGATGAAACCGACCGACGCGCAGTTCCTGGAAGGCGTTGCGGTGACGGATGCGGACATCGCGAATTTCTTCGATTTCCCGTTGCACAAGCTGAACATGGGCAAGCAGAGCTATGAGAGCAACGAGCAGCAGGAACTGGCCTATGTCAAAAGCACGTTGAACCCGTACCTGGTGCAGTGGGAGCAGGCGGGGGCTGAAAAATGGATCGCGGCGGTGGACCAGCCGTTCCAGTACCTGCGGTTCAACCGCGATGCGCTGCTGCAGACGGACGCCAAAACGCGCACGGAAGTGCTGATCAAAAAGGTGCTGAACGGGATTTTGACGCCCAACCAGGCGCTGCAGATCGAGGACATGA
>JACRAG010000433.1 GCA_016213455.1 Anaerolineae bacterium
CGCACCCCATGAACCCTGTTTTTGGCAAAAATCCCCCTTCACCGTTGACGGGGAAGGGGGCAAGGGGGATGGGGAAAATCAGATGATGTGTCTTTGTGAAAACTCCGCGATGGGTACAACATCCCGCGGGCTGTGAAGTAAAATCGACGGTGTTGGAACCGGCGCGACCCTGGGAACCATCCGCCTCGAAGGCGGTGGAGGCGAGGGCGTATCGCCGACGGAATGGGATTTGACGCATGTGGAGGATTTGCCTATGCCGACGTATGAATATCGTTGCCTGGACTGCCGCAAGCGATTTTCGCAGTTTTTTACGTATGCCGAATACGGCGTAAAAGCGCCGGTGTGTTCGCACTGCGGCAGCCTGAATGTGCAGCGCCGCATCACCCGCGTGCGCATCGCACGTACCGAGGAGAGCCGCCTGGAGAACCTGGCGGACCCGTCCAACCTGGCGGCGCTGGACGAAGATCCACGCTCGCTGGGGCGCATGATGCGCGAGATGAGCAAGGAGACCGGCGAGGACATGGGCGCGGAATTTGACGAGGTGGTCAACCGGCTGGAATCCGGGCAGGACCCCGAATCGATCGAGCGCGACATGCCCGAATTGAGTGAGAGCCTGGGTGGGGGCGGCGGCGATTTTGAGGATTAATCCACCTGGCGCGGTCTCCGGCGGGTTAAAACCGGTTAAATTCCTACCAATTATGACCAATTTTCTTCGTGAACGTTTCCGAGTTTGTCTTTAGCCCTTCCATATTATTAATGCAGGGTTGCGATTCTATCCATTCACCTTTATAATGGACAGTAATCTTAAACCTCCGGAGTTCAGAAGTCGTATGGATCAGAATGACGCCCAACTCGAGCAGGGTATGGCTGCCGAAAGCCCTGAAAACAACGCCGAGAACCACAATTCGATGGCATCCTTGCTAGAGAAGGAAGGCCTGGGCATGGATTTCCCCCAGTCGGGAGAGATTCGGACAGGCGTTATCGCAAGTATCGGCCCCTCGCAAATTCTTGTCAGTGTTGGCACGAAGAGTGAAGGGGTAATCAGTGGCCGTGAGCTGGAAGCGATTCCCGCTGAAGAGCTGGCTGCCCTGAAAGTCAACCAGGAAATCCCGGTTTATATCATTAATCCGGAAGACCAGAACGGCAATCTGGTGCTCTCTTACACCCGCGCTCGCGAAGAAGTGAGCTGGCAGAAGATCGAAACCATGCTCGGCGGCAAAGACGCCGTGCACAGCAAGATCATCGGCTACAACAAGGGTGGTTTGATTGTGCCTGTGGAAGGCCTGCGCGGATTTGTGCCTGCGTCGCAGATCAGCCTTTCACGCCGCGCCGGCATGAGCGGGGAAACCCCCGATCAGCGCTGGAGCAAAATGGTTGGCGAAGATATCGATGTTTGCGTGATCGAAGTGGATCGCGAACGCCGCCGGCTGATTCTCAGCGAGCGCGCCGCGAGCACTGAAACCCGCGAATCCCTCAAAGAACGCGTCATTGACGAGTTGAAAGAGGGCGAAGTGCGCAATGGTCGTGTGACCAGCCTGGCGGACTTCGGCGCTTTCGTCAACATCAACGGCGCCGACGGCCTGGTGCACCTGTCCGAAATTTCCTGGGACCGCATCAATCACCCCAGCGAAGTGCTCAAAGTCGGTCAGGATGTCAAAGTCAAGGTCATCAGCATTGACCGCGATAAGAAGCGCATCGGTCTGTCCATTCGCCAGCTCCAGGACGATCCCTGGACTCAGCGCACCACGCGCTTCCAGGTGGGCATGCTGGTGGAAGGCACCATCACCCGCCTGACCAAGTTCGGGGCTTTCGCCCGCCTCGATAAAGACCTGGAGGGTCTGATCCACATCTCCGAAATCAGCGAACGCCGCATTGAGCACCCCAAAGAAGTGCTCAAAGAAGGTGATTCGGTCACGCTGCGCATCATCAAGATCGACCCGGTCAACCACCGCGTTGGTCTGAGCCTGCGCCGGGTTGACTCTCAGGCTTACGCCGACCTCGACTGGCAGTCGCTGGAAGAGGTGATGGACGACCTGACCGACGAAGCCGCCTAGGCTGCTTCCGGTCTGTCACCATCGGTTTGGTGAGTTTTCAAAATGCGGGGCATGCCCCGCATTTTGGTCTCACAGGATCAGGTGATCTCCCTCCCCGGCTGATTGGAATAATAATCTGTGCCGGGTCGTACGTCGCAAGACGGATGGCCCGGCACACCAACCCGATATGACTTCCCCCACCCCTCCCTTCATTTTGATTGACGGTCACCAGGACCTGGCTTATAACGCCCTGGCTTTTGGTCGTGACCTGCTGCTGCCTGCGGTTGAAAAACGCCGCCTGGAAGCCGGCAGCCTGACCGAACAACGCAACGGCGGCGCCAACCTGGGCTGGCCGGATTACCAGCGCGGGCAGATCGCGTTGATCATCGCCACCCTGTACATCTCGGCGCGCCTCAGCCCGGACGATTGGGATACCCAGACCTACCGCAGCCGCGCTGAAGCTGCGCGTTTATGGGAAAAGCAGGTAGAATATTATTATCGCTTGACGGGAGAACATCCTGACAAGTTCCGTCTGGTGCGGGAGCGCAGAGAACTGCAGGAAGTCCTGGCGCCCTGGCGCGCCAAACCCGCCCGTTTCGACGTGGCTGGCGAGGACGAGTTGCCGGTGACCCACCCGGTGGGGCTGGTGCTGCTGATGGAAAATGCCGAAGGCCTGGGCGAACCCGCCGAGATGGAGCGCTGGTACGAGCGCGGCGTGCGCCTGGTCGGCCCGGTGTGGGCTGCCAACGAGACACGCTTCTGCGGCGGCACGCGCACCGACGAGGGCTTCACCCGCGAAGGCTATGCCCTGCTGGACGTGATGGCGGGGCTGGGCATGACTCTCGACATCGCCCACATGAACGAACGCTCCGCGCTGCAGGCCCTGGACCGCTACGAGGGGGCGGTGGTTGCCACGCACGCCAACTGCCGCGCGCTGCTGCGCGAGCCGGAGACCTTGCGTCATTTGACCGACACGGTCATCCGGCGGCTGGTCGAGCGCGGCGGTGTGATGGGCGTGATCCCCCTGTCCACCTGGCTGCGCCCCGGCTGGTCCGCGGAAGATCCGCGTGAAGCCACCACCCTGGCGCACATGGCGAACCACATTGACCACATCTGCCAGCTGGCTGGCGACGCCGAGCATGCTGCGCTGGGTACCGACCTGGACGGCGGCTGGGGTTGGCCGACCACACCGGTGGAGCTGGAGACGATCGCCGATTTACCCCGTCTGGCACAAGTATTGCAGGATCGGGGATATGAGCAGGCGCAGGTCGCCGCCATTTTGGGCGGCAACTGGAGCCGCTTCCTCGAAAGGAGCCTTCCCTGAGCGTGAACACCGCTTCCTCTGCGAGTGGAGGAATCAACCCTCCGCTGAACCGCACCCGTCCGCACAGTTACTGGCGGAATCGGGCGCGCGTGGGGTTGGCGACCACGCTGGTGGGCTTTTTGCTGTTTTTGCTGGGCGCGCGCCCCAGCCTGTTTGGCCTGGACCGCAGCCCGGTGATCGGCTTCGTGCAGATCGCCGTGTTCCTGGTCGGCCTGGCGATCATTTGCATGGGGGGCTATCTCAGCCTGCGCTCGTTGTGGAAGGATGTGCCGCTCTCCATTGCGGCGGACGTAGGGCAGCGCCTGGTCGCCACCGGGTATGTCATCGCGGTGTTTGCCGGCATGGCGGACATCTTCGGCATGGGCAGCCACCCGCTGCCGGGCATCCCCTATTTTGGCGAATGGCAGGCGCGTGGCGTGGAGCTGGGCATGGCCTTTATGGCGGTGGGCTTTTTGATGATGCTGCCCGGTCGCCGGCGCGAACCGCCTTCCGATCTGTGAACCTTACGAGCGCACTGCCGCTCGTTTTTTTTTGTCCCAAACTGGAAATCAGGAGAAACACTATGCTGGCAGAACTGGTCCGCGTTACCACGGAAGATGGTTTGAAACATTTTGGCGCGCTGTATGCCGCGCGCACCCCGCAGCCCAAACCGCTGGGCGTGGTTTTGATCCACGGCATGACCGGCAGCTTCATCGGCGAGATTGAAAGTGAGCTGCCGCCCATGCTGGCTGAGGCGGGCTACACCACCCTGGTGGTCAACAACCGTGGCACCGGCATCGTCGGCGCCGCCACCGAGCGTTTTGAAGGCTGCATCCCTGACATCCGCGCCGCGATTGACCTGCTGCAGGCGCGCGGCTTTGAACGCATCGCCCTGTTCGGGCACTCCAAGGCGGGCGTCAAGACGGCTTACTACATGGTCAAAACCGGCGACCCGCGCGTGGTGCGCCTGGGCTCGCTTTCGCCTGCCTCCAGCGTGCACGAAATGCCCGTGTGGGTTTCGACGCAGTTTGGCA
>JACRAG010000054.1 GCA_016213455.1 Anaerolineae bacterium
ACCTGCTCAAACCCTTCCACCAGCGCGCCATCGATTGGGCGCATGCCAAAGGCATCAAGGCTCACCTGCACAGCTGCGGCGATATTCGCCCGTTGGTGCCCGAACTGGTGGGCATGGGGTTGGACGCGCTCAATCCGCTGGAAGTCAAGGCGGGCATGGACACGCTCAAGCTGAAGGAAGCCTACGGCGATAAACTGGTGCTGCACGGCGGGATCAATGCCGTGTTGTGGGACCAGCCAGAGGCGATCCGCGCTGAGATGGAACAGAAGATCCCGGCGTTGAAAGAAAATGGCGGGTACATTTTTGCATCCGACCACTCCGTGCCCTCATCGGTGAGCCTGGAGGATTTCCGCCAAATCGTCGAGCTGGCCAAACAACTGGGCAGTTATGACTAATCCGGTGAATGCCGGTTGGTAAGGAGGCGGCATGCCGCGACCGCAGAAAAGCCACGATCTGCGCCTGCCCGATTGGGGTCCCTACACCAAGCGTTATACGGGTATCTCGCACATCCCGGACGTGCGCCAGGGGCTGCGCTTTGACGTGGGGATTGTGCCGGGCTTCTATCGCCGGCAGATGGTGGTGCCCAATGCCAAGTGGGAGTCGGGGCATCACACCTGGGAGGCGTCTGCCGATTTGGGTTATTTCAGCTACCGCTTTGAACTGGAATGGAAAGACCAGGTCTATTGCGATGTTTCCTTCTCGGCGGTTTCCAGCCAGGCGCGGCTGATGCGCTGTGAATTCAACAACCGGACCGCGCTGCACCAGAACCTGATGCTGCACCTGCTGGCTTACATGAACTTTCCGCCGGTGGAGCCGTATTCAGATGAACCTGTGCGCATGGCGAAGGCGGTGCTGCCGGAAGGCGCACGCTGGTTCGACGCGTTGGATTACGAGGAGCTGCAGTTTGCCGTGCCGCGCCCAACCGACTCCCTTTCCCAGGACGGGATGCTGCGGGCGGAGGTCCGCGCGCACGGGCTGGTGGATGGCAGCGGCATTGGGTGCGGTGGTGGCCGTGACGCCGGCGATTGGGTGCGTTTCGGTTTTTCACTGGGCCAATCCCTGCGCCAGGCGGTGGTTTTGTTTCGTTACCGGCTGGAAGGTGGTGGGTCCGCGCGTTTTGTTGTGGATGGACCGGTTCGTGCGGAGGTGACCTGGGAGGGCGACGCGCCGGATGCCGCGGGCTTCTCGACGTTTGCGCTGCCATGCGGCGCGCTGGCAGCAGGAGAGTACAGCTTGCTGCTCACATCTCTGGGTGGGGCAGCTGTTCAACTGGATGGTTTCAGCGTACTGGAAACACAACGGGCGAGTGAGGCGCAGTTCAGCCTGTACGCCTGGACCCATGCGCCGGAGATCATCCCCGGACCACAGCCCAACAGCTTGATGCTGCGTTACCCCGACGTGGATGGCATGTACGGAATCGCATGGAATCATCCGGATTTTGTCATTCGCCAGATTCTCAATAATGAAGTAGATACCTACCTGCGCTGGTTGGTTCCGAACAATTACTCGTTCGTGATTGAAGGCCCAGGTGAAGGACATTTTACCGACATTTTCCTGCGCCCGGTCCCCCTCACGCCTCAATCCCAAAAGGTCCTCTATGGCCTGGTCTGTTCGGGCAGCCGCGCTGAAGTGGAAGATCAATTGGTGCGTTTCGCGCGCCAAAATGATGCTGAACGGGAAGATCTTTACACGGCGGCGCGGGGCAGGGTGGTGGCGCTGGATTGCCTGCCATCCGGTGAGACCTATCGTTTCAGCCAGGAACGCATGGCAGCCACCGAACTGCTCAACGTGGTTTATCCGGTTTACACCCGGCGCCAGTTCATTCGCCACAACACGCCCGGCAAGTGGTGGGACTGCCTGTATACCTGGGACTCGGGCTTTATCGGCCTGGCGCTGCTGGAACTGGATCAGCAACGCGCGGTGGACTGCCTGAATGCATATGTAACAGACCCCGGTGACACGCACGCCGCTTTTGTTTATCACGGCAGCCCGGTGCCCACGCAGATCTACCTGTTTCACGAGCTGTGGAACCGAACACAGGACCGGACGCTGCTGGAATATTTCTATCCACGTCTGCGCCAGTATTACCTGTTCCTTGCGGGGCGGCTGGGCAGTTCGACCACGCGCGCGTTGAAGTCGAATTTACTGCGTACGTGGGAGTATTTTGAAGATTCGGGCGGTTGGGATGATTATCCGGCTCAACTGCTTGTGCTGGAGACCGGCATCGCCCCGCGCGTAACCTGCGCCGCGATCACCGCGCATGTGATTCGCAGCGCGCGCATCCTGCTGGCTGCCGCTCAGGCGCTCGGTATCCCCGATGACCAGGCGGATTATGCGCAGGATATCGCCCTGCTTTCGGATGCCTTGCAACGCCATGCCTGGGATGACCAGGCTGGAACCTTCAGCTACGTGGTACACGACGAGTCGGGTCAGCCGCTTGAGCCGCTGCGCTGCGCCAGTGGTGAGAACTTCAACCTGGGCCTGGACGGCATCATGCCGTTGATCGCCGGGGTGTGCAATCCGCAGCAGGAAAATTTACTGATGCAGCGCCTGGCAGATCCGCAGCACTATTGGACGCGCATCGGCTTATCCACTGTCGACCAGACCGCACCTTACTACCGAAAAGACGGGTATTGGAACGGGGCAGTGTGGATGCCGCACCAATGGTTCATCTGGAAGACGGCGCTGGACATGGGGCGGGGCGACTTTGCGCACCAGATTGCGCACACAGCGCTGGACTTGTGGAAAAGGGAAGTGGAAACCACCTACTTTTGCTATGAGCACTTCCTGATCCAATCCGGGCGCGGCGCGGGCTGGCACCAGTTTAGCGGTCTTTCCAGCCCGGTGGTGTCGTGGTTCGGCGCGTATCATCGCCCGGGAAGGCTGACCACAGGAATGAACGTGTGGGTGGAACAGCAGCAGTTCTCCGCAAATAACCGCGCTTTCCAGGGACGCCTGCGCCTGAGCGGCGATCCACGTGAAGCCCAGGTGCTGTTGACCCTGCAGCCCAACGGGCAGTACCTGGCGCGCTGGAACGGGCAGGTTGTGCCGCATCGTGAGATTCACCCCGGCTGTTATGAGGTCACGCTACCCATGAGCGACCAGCCGGGTATTCTGGAATTCCGCGCAAGCCAGCCTTGAGGGTGATGCGCCCTCTTTCTGCTACCAGAAATATATCATCGCTATGATTCGACATGGCTCGGGATAAGGAGATTGGAAAATGAATGTTGATTTCACTGCCGCTCGATGGATTTTCAAGCCCACCCGCTCAGAAGTGACCGGTCAGAAGGTGAAAATCATCACCGACCCGGTAACGGATTTCTGGCAGCGCAGCTATTACGGTTTCCGCAACGACAACGCCCCGGCGCTGCTGCTGGAGAACGCGGATAACTTCACCTTCACCGCGCGGGCGTCGTTCCAGTATAAGACGCGTTTTGATCAGTGTGGACTGATCATCTACCTGGACAGCGACAACTGGTTCAAGGCTTCGATCGAATACGAAGACGAGCAGATCTCGCGCCTGGGCAGTGTGGTGACCAACCTGGGCTATTCGGACTGGGCGACGACCGACATTCCCACGCCGACCAGCATGTGGTACCGGCTGAGCCGCCGCGGACCGGACTTTTTGATCGAAGCTGCCGCCGATGGGGTGGATTTCAAGCAGATGCGGATTTTCCACCTGCATGCCCTGGGTGAGACGACCCCTGAGATGGGCAAACTGAATCCGCCTGCACCGGCAAAACAGGCCATCCCCTTTGGCGTGTATGCCTGCAGCCCGCTGACCTCTTCTTTTGAGGTGGTCTTCGATCATCTGAGTCTGGAACCCAGTGGGTGGCTGGCGCATGTGTAGATAACGTGGGTTCGGGATAGGCTCCCTCTTTTTCTCCCTCCCCACCGGAATTGGCGGCAACGGGATGGGATATTTGGACCCTGACCCGAACTGACCTTAATAAGTATCTAACCGAAAATCATTTCCCCACCCCTGCCCCGCCCCAGGGGCGGGGAGAAAAGGTTTTTGGAGATCGTTTGCGGCACAAAGTGCCGCAAACGATCTCCAAACCTCTTGTTTCTCCAATCCCACAGGCAGGGGATGGGCGATGTTGCTAATTTACGGATAAGCTCTAAATATTTCGACCGGTTCTCCAGGCGCCCTTTGCCGGCTGTATTCTGCCAGCTGGTGGAGGGCGTTTTGGTTTAACCGCCGGGTGGGAGAGTCGTCGGGCGAGATCCTTGGAAATTGGGCCAAATTCCCTCTTGACAATTAGAGTATTTGCTCTATAATTAGAGCAAATACTCTAAAAAGATGGTCGGACATGAACACACGCGAGT
>JACRAG010000437.1 GCA_016213455.1 Anaerolineae bacterium
TGACATTCGTTCGCTGCAGCAGACGGAGCAATCGGTACAACTGGCGCAGACTCAGATTACCGATCAGATCCATGTGGTCGAGCCGGCGCGGGTGGTTGAGAATGGTTTCAACCTGCCGTTCTTGGGCACGTTAACCATGCTGATCGACCAGGAGTTGATCGCGGGCGGGGCCAGTTATGGTCAGCCCAACAGCGACCGCACGGCTACCGCCATCGGCCCGATGATCATCCGCGAAGCGGTGCTCACCGAAGCCGCGAAACGAGCCGGAGTTCGATTAACCACGGAAGAACTGGTGGCGCGGGTGTGGGTTTCGGCGGTGCCAGGCACCCAGTTGATCGAGATCAATGCTTCCAGTGAAGACGCCGAGTCGGCTGAGGGGCTGGCTAACCAGATCGCGTTGGTGTTCATGGAACAAACACAAAAGCAATTGGGCGAGCCCTACCGCACCCGATTGGAAGCTTTACAGGCTCAGATGACCACGCTTGCCGCCGAGAGCGCCGCGCTGCAGGATGAGATCAAGACTAACAATGCAGAAATCAACCGCATCCAGGGCGAACTTTCGCGTCTGGAGTCAGATTATGCGGTGAAGAATGAAAACCTGCGCACCTGGACGACCTCCTACGAGGAACTGGTATTCACGGCTGAACAATCCAGCGGTTCGGTCATTGTGACTGAGCCAGCGCGCGTGCCGGAAAGTGCCGCCCAAAATCGCCTGCTTTACAGCACGCTGGCGGCGCTGGTAGCGTTGGCGGCGGGGGTCGCACTGGCATTGGTGCTTGACCGGTGGGAGGATAAGCTGCGCGATTGGGAAGATGTGAAGGGTGGGTTGAACCTGGACGTGTTGGGCTCCATCTCGCACATCCCTACCGGCCCGGCGCGGCCACCTTATGTGATCGAAGATTTTCGCAAACTCGCCACGTCACTGCGGGTGTTGATGCGTGAGAAGAATATTCGCCTGTTGATGGTGACCAGCGCCAGCGCAGCCGATGGAAAATCGGTGGTGGCAGCCGGTTTGGCCAGTGCACTGGCGCGCGGCGGCTCGGAGGTGATTTTGATCGACGCGGATATGCGCCTGCCGCAGCAGCACCGCTTGTTCGACCTGGACGGCACGCCTGGCCTGTCCGGTTTGTTGGAAGCGGGAGACCTGATGGGACTGCTCAAGCCCACCCGTGACCGGCGCCTGCGCCTGATGACCGCCGGTTCAACCCTGGAGGACCCGATTGAATTGCTCACCAGCGAACGCCTGCAGGAAGTGCTGGAGTATTTGTCTGACCAGGCGGATGTGGTCATCCTGGATACGCCGCCTGTACTTTCGGCAGCCGACGCCGCCTACCTGGCGCCGCTGGTCGAGTCTGCGATGGTGGTGGTGCGCGCCGGGCAGACGCAGCGCCAGGCTGCTTTGAATGCCGTGGAAAGCCTGCGCCGGGCCGGTGGACAGGTGATTGGCGCTGCATTGAATGATGTGCCATTGAATGGATCTTCCTATACCTATTACGCAACCAACCACAAGGAATCGGGGTTGATCGGACGCCTGTGGAACCCGGTCAAGAAGTGGTTGGAGCGTCCGGTGCGCAAAGGCCCTTAGCGCATGCGGCGAGTCCATCTGCTGCTGGCGCTGGCGCTGGCTGCGGCGGTTATTCTGGTGGTCACGCGGCAAACCTGGTTGCGGGGACTGGGCGATTTTTTGGTGGTTTCCGAGCCATTGGAACAGGCGGATGTAATTCACGTCATTTCCGGCCCGGACAACCGCACCGGCTATGCCATTGAACTTTACCAGGCCGGTTATGCGTATCAGTTGTTCTTCACGGGCGGCTGGTGCAGCGACTATCAGGAAGATCACGCCATTCATGCCCGCCGCCTGGCGTTGCTGCAGGGTGTGCCGCTGGAGGCCATTGCCACCAACAGCGTGAGTGTGCTGACCACCTATCAGGAAGCGGAGCAGTTGAAAGCATGGATCGCGGCTTCGCCCAGGCCGGTTGAGTCGGTGCTGGTGGTTTCGGAGCCATTTCATATGCGGCGGGCACGCTGGGTTTACCGGGCGGTGCTGGGCCGGGATGTTCGGGTGATCATGGCGCCGCTGCCTTTTTCGCAGTCGCTGTACCGGCGGGATTGGTGGACGGATGCGGCGTCGCGCCAGATGGTTGGCGCGGAATATCTCAAATTGGGTTTCTACTATTTTCGTTACTGGGCGCCGATTCCGGCCCTGCGGAACTGGTTGGCGCGCTTCGACAGGATGTCATGAAAACGAGAAAATGGTTTGATCAGGCCGGAATGTTTATGCTGGCCGCATTCATCATTGTCGCGATCATGATCACCGGCCAATGGATGCGTGTGAACCTCGGGCAGGTTACCAGCCAGGTTCCCTTGCCTCCCATCGATTTACCCATCCCCTTGACGGGGCCCACCCTGGCTGTGTATCTGCCCGTCATCAGTGCCGGCGGCCCGGCATACTATGTTTCCACTTCCGGGAACGATTCGAATCCGGGGACGCTGACGCAGCCCTGGCGTACGATTGGCAAGGCAGTGCGCACGGTGAACCCTGGCGACACGGTGCTGGTGCGCGGCGGCACCTACAATGAGATGGTCGAAATCACCCGCTCGGGGCGGTCTGACGGGATTGTTCATTACACGGCATACCCCGGCGAAACGGTCATCATCGAGGGCGGCGGGGTGCGACCATCGTCCTTCACCGGACTGGTGACCATCCGTGGAGATTGGATCAAAGTCTCCAATTGGGAAGTGCGCAATTCCAAGTTCATGGGTGTGATCCTGATCGGCAGGCACAATACCGTCTCGGGACTTTATGTACATCACGCCCAACGCAACGGCATCCTCATCACGGGCGATTACAACACGGTGGAATACAACCGGGTCTGGCGCGTGTCCATGTATAACGAATTCAACCAGGCCGGCAGCAACGATACCGGCTTGAGTGCGGCGCGCGACCCGACAGACGGGTTGACCCAGTACGCGTTGATCCGCGGCAACACGGTCTGGGAGGTGTGGGGCGAGGGGTTGTCTTCTTTTGAGGCGGACCAGGTGACCATCACCGACAATATCGTCCACGATAATCTGGTGACCAACATCTACATTTCGGATTCGACGCATGTGGTCTGCAGCCGGAACTTTGTCTACAACAACCCGACCAGCTATGTCTACGGTTACAGTTCCATGGTGGGCATCATGATGGGCGATGAGCGCTATGACCCACCTTCGGCGCACATTCAGGTGACCAACAACATTGTGTACGGCACCCACCGCAATTTCTTCTGGTGGCAGGGGCTGCAAGGCGGGGGCATGAATGATGTGCTCA